>JAFEFK010000816.1 GCA_018240625.1 Pseudomonadota bacterium | reverse complement strand
CCAGGCGCGCGCGATCACCAAATTTATCACGGACGCGACCTTCGAAGATACCGTGCACGGCAAGGTCATGCGGTATCAGCAATCGCGAATCGACAAGATTTATGACGAGGTTTTATTCCACGACGATCTCAATGCTTCGGCAGAGGCGTTTCTCTTGTATCGGTTCGTCGAATCCGCGGAACAACACGGCTTGCAATATCTCGGGGATGTCGACTTTGCCCGGCAAGACATGACGGACTATACCGACCAGGCAAGGTCGACGCTCTTGTCGTTCCCGCCCGAGATGATGGTGGTCCGCGATCAATACCAGGACTTCATCGACGGCGCAGGGTTCCGGCGCACGTTGTTGTGTCACGACGACGTCAAGTTAACGCGGACGCTCACGGATGATTTCATCAAGCGGTTTTTTCTCTCGGCGCCGATGAAGGCGAAGACGGACGGTCCGCCGACGGACGGCCAGGTGGAGTATTTTCAGGCGAGCTATAGCACCTCGGTTGAGGCGGCGACGCCTTTGGAAAAAGCGACCTTTCGTTGTCTGGGCGCAGCCTGGCCCCGGTCGCTCACTTTCAGTGAACTGGCCGAAGCCGTTGTCGAGCGGCTCAAATCCGATGCGCAGACTGATACAAACCCTCCCACGCTTGCAGACCTCTGTGCATTAGTGGCCGCAGCTGCGCGGCGGGGGGAAATCGTTTTTCGTTTTCATCGGCCCGACATTGTGACGGCTCTCAGCGAGAGGCCGGAGATAAGCGCCGTCGCGCGACTTCAGTCACAAGCAGGGGAAATGGTGACCAATCTGCGGCACTCGCTGGTGGTTGTCGAAAACGCGATGTCACAGAAGTTTCTCGCGAAAGTCGACGGCACACGCACCATCAGCGAGCTTCAGGCAGAGGTGAACAGACTTAATAGGGATAGCCCGGAGGGAACTCCGGAGCCGCCGGATGTCGCAAGCTTGCTGCGGAAATTGGCTATGTCCGCATTGCTGGTTGGCTGAACGCGTCACGAGAAAACGCGGTTGTGACGATCGCCTTCGGTTGATTTAGAAAATTGCGAGGCCGCTGGCAAACCCGCATTCCAATGCCCGCTGATTTCTATCCGTGACCACCGGGACCACCCACCCGTTCGAAGCGGATCGCCTGTTCCTGTTCGATCTTCTTGTCGTTGATTCCAAGCAATCCGCGATAGGGCGCGATCTTTGGCAGGCTGATGTTCTGGGTCAAGATGTGGGTCTTGATATCCTGCGGCAGCCTGTTGAAATTCCGGTGCGCCTGAAACGCTTCCCGAAGATGGCTGCTCGCCAGGCTGTCGACGGTGCCGGCATTGTCGATGTGCCCGCCGAGGTTGTAGTAGCTCGCAGCGGCTGTGGCCACGACACGCCACCGCACCGGCGGATGCGCGTGTGGAGGCGGGAGGCTTGCGGTCGCGGTAGCGCCCAGAGTCGGGCTTTGCTTCGCGGCGGGTGGATTTGATTTGGGCGCCGGCGGCCGCGAGTGTCCCTCTTTGATCCGCGGCGCGACCAGTGGTGATGGCTCGGTTGGGGGCGCTTTATCGAATTCGAACGGAGCTTGTGGTCT
>JAFEFK010000815.1 GCA_018240625.1 Pseudomonadota bacterium | reverse complement strand
CGGGTCATCCCGGCGGGGAGCTGAACAAGATGTTTTCGTCCTGAATATCAAGAATGCTGAATATCAAGATGGCGGGCCTCGTGGTGAGACCCGCCGTCTTGATTACGCTTCAGCCGATGTAGCCCGATCCCCCAAGTTACTTCGCGGGAGCGGGTGTTGCCGGGCCAGGCGCCGGTGCCGCAGGGGCGGGGTCCGGCTGAGCGGGTCGGGCTGGAGCCGCGCCCGTGGTCACACCCGGCTGCGCGTTGCTGGATGGCGTCACGTCACGCACGCCCGGAGCGACCGGCGGTTTGGCGTCGTTGTTCTGGGCGGTGTTTTGCGTTGCCGGTGCGGTCTGCGATGCGGTTGATGTCTCTGTGGAAGAATTATTCAGGCCGTAGAAGACCGCGCCGAGCACGACTGCAATGGCAACCGCAAATATCGCGATGCGTCCACCATTCGCGGGCCCTTCAGCCAGTTCGGCATCGGGCTGCAATTGATTGTCAAGCATTTCGGCGCGGCGCGTATCGTTCTCGGCCAGATCGCGCTGATAAGGATCGTTGGGGTTACGTTCGTAAGCCATGATGGTCCTCCGTTTTCCTACAAAACAACGATCTGATGCCGCACGAGTTCCGGGGGGGGGGGGGCCGCATCCCACGACGGCGAAATCCGCAAGCAGCATGGTTTTGGCGTGGTTTTTTCGCTTGTTCCGCATGGAACCCGCGCCTTAAGTTCCATCCATTCGTGATGATGGAGGCCGGAAATGGCATTGCGGATTTTACATGTGGTTATTGTCGGTGCGTCGCTGACGGGCGTGTGCGGTTTCGCACAGGCGGCAGACTGCCCACCCATTGGCAGTCTGCCGGGCTACGTCGCGTCTCCTCAACTGGAGACTCGCGCCTACAACGCCGTCGATTTCAACATGAAGAAGGGCGATGATACCGCGACCGTGAAGGTCGCGGGGCGTACCTGCATCCAGAGCTACGCGCCCAAGAGCGGCGCCGATCCGATGAGCGATCTGGAAATTCAGAAAAATTATCGCGACCAGCTCAAGAAGCTCGGCGCGGAAGTTTTCTTCACGGACGATCGAGATACCGAAGCCCGCGTCGTCAGGGGCACGCAGGAAACCTGGATCAAGATCTACAGCCAGGAGACCGAGATCGACGTCAGCGTGGTGGATAAGGTCCCATTCAAGCAGACCCTGCTGCCGCCGTCCGGCAACGACTACCGCCTGCTGGGCCACATGCCGAACTACGTTTCGGACAAACCGGAAAAGCGGAACTTCGACAAGGACACGTTCACGGTGCAGAACGGGGACGACTCCCACGATATCGAGGTGCAGGGCGCAAAGTTCACGGTCGCCTATGCCCAGAAGCAGGGTGCGCCGCTCAACAGCGATCTGGAAATCCAGGAAAACTACCGCGCAGCGCTTGCCGCGCTCGGAGCCCAAATGCTGTTCACCGATGGCAGCGATACGGTCGCGCGTCTCGACGAGAACGGACGGTCGATCTGGATCAAGGTTCACAGTCAGGAGACTGAAATCGACGTCGCCACCATCGAGGAAAAACCATTTCAGGCCAGCATCAAGCCGCCCGAAGCCAGCGCGATGAAAGCGGCGCTCGACAAGGACGGTCACATCGCGCTTTACGTCAATTTCGATTTCAACAAGGCGACACTGAAGCCGGACGCCGCGCCGGTCATCGGGCAAGTGGTGAAGCTTTTGAAAGATAACCCGTCCCTGAGGCTCGACGTCGACGGATACACCGACAATATCGGCACGCGCGATTACAACGTGAAACTCTCCGGAAGTCGCGCGGCCGCGGTGGTTGCCGCGATCACCGCGCAAGGCATTGCTGCGAACCGGCTCCATTCGGCCGGCTTCGGCCCCGACAAACCGGTAGCCGACAATGCCAAGGAAGAGGGACGTGCCAAAAATCGGCGGGTCGAGCTTGTAAAGTCATGATCCAGGGAGAGCGGCGGCATCGGGCAGCGCCGCCGCTCTCTCCAAATTCAAGCGGTCGCGGGTGTGATCTGCGTGATCGCGGGTGATGCAGCCGAGACGTCCGTCGCACGGCTGGGCCGAAGCTCATACAGCAGGATGCTGAGCACGATCAGAATCGCAACCCCGATGATCGCTTTGGTGGATTTATGTTCTTGCTGTTCGCCAAAGCCGCCATAGCGCGGCATAGGGCTGCCGCTTATTCCATCCGACCGGGTGATCCAGTCGTTTCCAAGATTCTGAAACATGGTGTCCTCCGCTTTTCTTGTTGATCTTGTTGATACCGAACCAACGGTCGCGGCTCCGCCAGGTTCCTTTCTGAACACTTACATTTTGTGGAACGAAATGGTTGTGACGATATGTGTCAGTGCTGCGCGCGCGCCTTCGCTACGCGCCTTGCGGCGACGGCGGAAGCAGCGTTGCCCCAGGCGTTGCGAATATACGTCGCGACGTCTGCGATTTGCTGATCCGTCAACTTGTTCGCGTAGGCCGGCATCGACCCGGTATTGGGTGCGCGCGGCGTCGTCACGGTCTCTGCGCCGTCGAGAATGATGCGGATCGTGCTGAGCGGGTTGCCGGATTGCAGGTTCGCGTTGCCCGGCAGCGGCGGATAAACACGCGGCGACCCGCTGCCGTCGGCTTCGTGGCAGGCAATGCACGCGCCGTTGTAGATATTTGCACCATCGGCCATCTGGTGTGAGGAGGGCGGCGTAACGGCTGGTTCCGGCACACCGGCCGGCAGGTCCTTGAGATACGCGGCCATCGCCTGTACGTCCGCGTCACTCATGCGCGATGTCGAATGGACGATCACCTCCGCCATCGGACCGCCGGCGTGACTCTTTCCGTTGCGGCCGCTTTGCAGATATTCAGTGATGTCGTCGGCGCTCCAGGATGCGAGCCCGCTCCGCGGTGCGCTGTCGAGGCGTGGCGCGAACCAGCCGCCGATCTCGCCGCCGCCAAACATCTGATCCGATATGTCGGCTCCGAAGAAATTCTTCGGCGTGTGGCAGGCACCGCAATGGCCGGCGCCTTCGACCAGATAGGCGCCGCGATTCCATTGATCGCTTTTCTGCGGGTTCGCTTCGAATGTGCCGGGCGAGAAATACAGCAGATTCCAGCCACGCATCACCGCGCGATGAGTGAGCGGCCAGATCAGGTTCGGAGGCGGGGTTGACTGCTTGATCGGCTTCAGCGTTGCGAGATAGGCCCTGATGGCGAGGACGTCGTCGCGCGTGAGCCTGGTAAAATAGGGATAGGGAAAGGCCGGATAGTAGGGCGTGCCCGACGGCGAAATGCCGTCGTGCAACGCGCGGTAGAAATCGTCGTCGCTCCAGGTCCCGATGCCGGTGTCGCGGTCCGGGGTGAGATTCGCGGAATAGACCGCGCCGAACGGCGTATCGATGCGCCGGCCGCCGGCAAACGGCTGCGCCGGGTCCGACGTGTGGCAACTGGCGCAATCCGCGGCATCGGTCAGCGAATGGCCGCGTGCGATAATATCGGGAGAAGGCGGCGCAGCGCGTGCCGCCCCGACCGCGAATGCGGCACTGCACAACAGACCAATCGCGAGAATGCTACGCATCATATCAAGGATTTCGCCCAGCCGGCGCAGCACAGCCCGGATTCGGACCATCTGCAACCAAACAACTCCGTGCTTGCGCCTATTCCTCGTGCGACGGAAATCTTGCGGGTTACGTCCTTTCGCAGCCGACCCTCACTGCGACATAAGGCGCAAACAGGTGCAGGACGTTCGGGAACGAAGTTGCGTTCTCCAAACGCGCGGCTCCGATGCCCAGATTTATGGTGCGCTAGCCTTGGAAAGCGACATAGACTGGTTCTAACAGTCGCAAATCACTAGCTGAAACGAGCTGGTGCAGCCACGATTCAAGAGGGCGGAATGGGAATCAACCAAGGTCCGATCAGTCTCGACCAGAAATATACCCAAGACTCAGGCCACGTCTTCATGACGGGCATTCAGGCGCTGGTTCGCCTGCCGATGGCGCAGATCCGGCGCGACCGCGCCGCAGGCCTCAACACCGCGGGTTTCGTCTCCGGCTATCGCGGATCGCCGCTCGGCGGCTACGACCAGCAGCTCTTTGCCGCGCGCAAGCACCTCGAGCAGTACAACGTCAAATTCCAGCCCGGCGTCAACGAAGACCTCGCGGCCACCGCGATCTGGGGATCGCAACAGCTCAATCTGTCGCCGGGCGCCAAATACGATGGCGTGGTCGGTATCTGGTACGGCAAGGGCCCCGGCGTCGACCGCTGCGGCGACGTATTCCGCCATGGTAACGCGGCGGGTTCGGCCAAGAACGGCGGCGTGCTTTGTCTCGCGGGCGACGATCACGGCGCAAAATCGTCGACCGTGCCGCATCAGTCGGACCATGCCTTCATCTCCGCACTGATGCCTTATCTCTATCCGTCCTCAATTCATGAAATGATCGAGATGGGACTGCTCGGCATCGCGATGTCGCGTTACAGCGGCTGCTGGGTCGGCATGAAGGTCATCACCGAGACCGTGGAAACCACGGCCGAGATCGATCTTTCCGACGAGATGAAACAGTTCGTCATTCCCTCCGATTTCGAGATGCCGCCGGGTGGATTGAACCTGCGCTGGCCCGACGATCGCTACGATCAGGATCGCCGCCTGCAGGACTACAAGGGCTTTGCGGCGCTGGCCTTCGCGCGCGCCAACAAGGTCAACCGCATCACCATGGACTCGCCGAACGCGCGGTTCGGCATCATGGCGTCGGGCAAGAGCTACGAGGACATCCGGCAGGCGCTGCGCGAACTCGGCATCACCGAACAGGTCGCGGCCAAGATCGGCTTGAGGCTCTACAAGATCGGCATGCCGTGGCCGCTGGAGCCGCAGGGCGTGCGTGAATTCGCCGTCGGGCTCGAAGAGATTTTCATCATCGAAGAGCGCCGCGAGATCGTGGAGAACCAGGTCAAGCAGGAGCTGTTCAACTGGCGTGATGACGTGCGTCCGCGCATCATCGGCAAGATGGACGATCACGACAAGCCGTTCCTGCCGTTCGCGCAGGAGCTGAGCGTTTCGTCGCTGGCGAGTTCGCTGACCGAGCGGCTGCTGCGGCTCAATCTCAATCCCGAAGTCGCCGAGATGCTGCGCGCCAAGGCCGACTGGTTCAATGGCCGTGACGCCACGCAGATGCAGGCGGTGGCGCCGATCACCCGCACGCCATATTTCTGCTCGGGCTGTCCGCACAACACGTCCACCAAGGTGCCGGAGGGCAGCCGCGCCTTCGCCGGCATCGGCTGTCATTTCATGTCGCTGTGGATGGACCGCAACACCGAGACCTTCACCCACATGGGCGGCGAGGGTGTGCCATGGGTCGGCGTCGCGCCGTTCACCAACGAGAAGCACGTGTTCGCCAACCTCGGCGATGGCACTTACTTCCACTCCGGCAGCCTTGCGATCCGTCAGGCGGTCTCGTCCGGCGCCAACATCACCTATAAAATTCTCTACAACGACGCGACCGCCATGACCGGCGGCCAGCATGTCGACGGCGATCTGTCGCCGCAGCAGATCACCTTCCAGCTTCACGCCGAAGGCATTCGCGCGATCTATCTGGTGTCGGAAAATCCCGACGCCTATCCGGCAGGGGATATCGCGCCGGGAACGAAAACCGCGCACCGCGACGAACTCGATGCGGTGATGAAAACCTGCCGCGAGATCAAGGGCGCCTCGGCGATCGTGTTCGTGCAAACCTGCGCCGCCGAAAAACGCCGCCGCCGCAAGCGCGGCCTGATGGAGGATCCGCAGCGCCGCGTGCTGATCAACCCCGCGGTCTGCGAAGGCTGCGGCGATTGCTCGGTGCAATCGAACTGCATTTCGGTGGAGCCGCTGGAAACCGAGATGGGGCGCAAGCGCACCATCAATCAGTCGTCCTGCAACAAGGACTATTCGTGCGTGAAGGGATTCTGCCCGTCATTCGTCACGGTGGACGGCGGCGTGCTGCGCAAGCGTGCGCCGGCCGACCTCGGCGCGATCGGCGAACTGCCCGAACCGGCCTCGCGGCCGACGCTCGAACGGCCCTACAATATCGCGGTCGGCGGCGTCGGGGGCACCGGCGTATTGACCATCGGCGCGCTGCTCGGCATGGCCGCGCATATCGAAGGCAAGGCCAGCATGATTTTGGACATGTCCGGCCTCGCGCAGAAGGGTGGGGCGGTGCTCAGTCACGTCCGGCTGTCGGAAAATCCCGCCGACGTCACCTCGTCGCGTATCGTCACCGGCACCGCCGATCTCGTGCTGGCGGCGGACGAAGTGGTCGCAGCCGCCAAGGAGACCATGACGCTCTGCGAATCCAGCCGCACCGCAGGCATCATCAATACCCATCTCATTCCGATCGCCGACTTCATCCTCAATCGCGATTTCAATTTCCAGAGCCGCAAGGTCAATCACGTGCTGGAGACCGCGCTTCGGAAGGATTCGACATTCTTCGATTTCACCAAGCCTGCGGAAACGCTGCTCGGCGATTCCATCGCCACCAACATGATGATGATGGGTTTTGCCTATCAGAGGGGTCTGCTGCCGCTGACGGCCGCCGCCATCGAGCAGGCAATTCAGGTCAATGGCGTCTCGGTCAAGATGAACACCGAGGCGTTTCGTCTCGGACGTCTTGCCGCTGTCGACCCAGTTCGGCTTGCCGCGATGATGAAGGGGCAGGACGAAACAAAGGCGGCAAAGACGCTCGATGAGATGTCGCTCGACGAGATCATCGCGCACCGCTCGGCGTTGCTGACCGATTATCAGGACGCGGCGCTTGCGGATAAATATCGCGCACTCGTCAATCGTGTGAAGGACGCGGCGACCAAGGGCGGCTACGGCGAGGCGCTGCCGCGCGCGGTCGCGATCAACTACGCAAAACTGCTCGCCTACAAGGACGAGTATGAGGTGGCGCGACTCTACACCGACGGCCGTTTCGAAAAGCAGCTTCGCGACCAGTTCGAAGGCGACTACAAGATCAGCTTCCATCTCGCGCCGCCGGTGCTTGCCAATGAGAAGGATGCGCTCGGCCGCCCGCTGAAGAAGACGTATGGGCCGCGCATGATGACGGCGTTCCGGATGCTGGCGAAGATGAAGGGACTGCGCGGCACGGCGCTCGATGTGTTCGGCTACAGCGCTGAGCGTAAGATGGAGCGCGATCTGATCGCCGGCTACGAAAAGGATGTCGCCGTCGTGCTGGAGAAACTCACGCCGGCCAATGTCGAGATTGCGACCGAGCTGCTGTCACTGCCGGATCGCATCCGCGGCTATGGGCCGGTCAAGGACAAGGCCGTCGCGGACGCCAAAGTCCGCTACGCGGAATTAGCCCGCGATCTGGCCGATCCGCCGCCCGCGCCACGGCAAATCGCGGCGGAATAGGGCGTTGCATTTGCGACGCTTGCCAATCCGCCCCTGAGGGGTCACAAAACCGCTGGGAAGCACCAGCGGAGATTTTGGCTTGACCATTAAAGGCAAGGCGTACATCGCCGGTATTTACGAACATCCGACGCGGCACGCGCCGGACAAATCCACCGCGCAGTTGCACGCTGAAGTCGCGAAGGGCGCGCTGGACGACGCGGGCCTAACGAGCAAGGACGTCGACGGCTATTTCTGCGCGGGCGATGCGCCGGGCGGATTGTGGTCGATGGTCGATTATCTCGGTCTGAAGCCGCGCCACGTCGACTCCACCGAGACCGGCGGCTGCTCCTACCTGATCCATCTCGGTCATGCGGCGGAAGCGATTGCCGCGGGCAAGTGCTCGATCGCGCTGGTCACGCTCGCCGGCAAGCCGCGCACGGGTCCGATGCCGCCGCGCGCATCCGGTGCCGAAGCCGATTTCGAGGCGGCCTATGGCGCCACCACCCATAACGCCTACGGCATGTGCGCGATGCGCCACATGCACGACTACGGCACCACGTCAGAGCAGCTTGCCTGGATCAAGGTCGCGGCCTCCCATCACGCGCAATACAATCCGCATGCGATGCTCAGGGATGTCGTTACCGTCGAGGACGTGCTGAACTCGCCGATGATCTCCGATCCGTTGCACCGGATGGACTGCTGCGTCGTCACCGACGGCGGCGGCGCGCTGATCGTCACTACGCCCGAGATTGCGAAGAGCCTGAAGAAGCCGCTGGTGCGGCTGATCGGGCATGGCGAGGCCATGAAGGGACCGCGCGGCGGCAAGGATCTCGACCTGACCTATTCGGCCGGCGTGTGGTCCGGCCCGCGCGCCTTCGAGGAAGCCGGCGTGCGGCCTTCGGATATCAAGTACGCCTCGATCTACGACAGCTTCACCATCACGGTGCTGATGCAGCTCGAGGACATTGGCTTCTGCAAGAAAGGTGAGGGCGGCAAGTTCGTCGCCGACGGCAACCTGATCTCGGGCGTGGGCAAGCTGCCGTTCAACACCGATGGCGGCGGTCTCTGCAGCAACCATCCCGTCAACCGCGGCGGCATGACCAAGATCATCGAAGCCGTGCGGCAGTTGCGCGGCGAAGCCCATCCCAAAGTGCAGGTGAAGAACTGCGATCTTGCGATCGCCCACGGCACCGGCGGACTCTTGGGCGTCCGCCACGCGGCGTCTACCTGCATTCTGGAGCGTGCATAATGGCTGAAGCGAAAAAATATCCGGCGCCGCAGGGCAATCCCGAGAGCCAGCCGTTCTGGGATGCGGCGAAGCAGGGCAAGTTTTTGATCAAGCGCTGCATGGCCTGCGGCGAGCCGCATTATTTTCCGCGCGCGATCTGCCCGTTCTGCTTTTCCGACAAGACGGTGTGGGAAGAAAGCTCGGGCGAGGGCGAGATCTACACCTTCAGCCTGATGCGCAAGTCCGCGACCGGGCCTTACGCCATCGGCTACGTCAAGCTGAAGGAAGGCCCGGCCTTGCAGACCAACTTTGTCGATTGCGACATGGACAAGCTCAGGATCGGCCAGAAGGTCAAGGTGGTGTGGAAGCCGACGGACGGCGCACCGCTGCCGTTCTTCACGCCGGTCGGATGAAGCCATCCGCGCAACATAAAGCGGTCATCCCCGCGGAGGCGGGGATCCAGTAACCTCTGGCGTCGGTGAATACTGGATGCCCGCCTGCGCGGGCATGACAAAAAGAACGAACCGGGAGGATACGAACAGATGTCCGCGCGCTACGACGAACTGATGGCCATGAAAAACCTCGGCCAGCAATACAGCTACACCGACCGCGAGGTGATGCTCTACGCCTATGGCATCGGGCTCGGCGCCGACCCCATGGACGAGAAGGAACTCGCCTTCGTTAACGAGGCGACCTATACGCCGCGCGATCTGAAAGTCGTGCCGACCTTCGCGTCGGTGGCGGCGTGGGGCTCGGGACCGGGCGACATGAAGCTCAACCGCCTTCTTGTTGTGGATGGCGAGCGCGACATCACCTTCCACAAGCCGATGCCGGTGGCCGCTGACATCACCGCCGATTCTTCTGTGCTCGGCGTGTTCGACAAGGGCAAGGACAAGGGCCTCGTGATCCGGCACCAGACGGTTCTGAAGGACGACAAGGGCGAGAAGCTCGCGACGCTGGTGGCCTCGCGGTTCGCACGCGGCGATGGCGGCATCGGTGGTCCGTCGGACGGCCAGCCCGAGCCGCACACAGTGCCGAAACGCGCGCCGGATCGCTCGGTGGATATTTCGACGCGTCCGGATCAGGCGTTGATCTATCGGCTATGCGGCGACCGCAATCCGCTGCACAGCGATCCCGAATTCGCGCAACGCGCCAAATTTCCACGACCGATCCTGCACGGCATGTGCACCTACGGCATCACCTGCCGCGGCGTGCTGCAGACCTATGCGGACTATGACGCTTCCGCGTTTCGGCAGCATGTGGCGCGGTTCTCCTCGCCGGTGTATCCCGGCGAGACCGTGACCATGGATCTGTGGAAGGACGGCAACGTGATTTCGTTCGAGGCCAAGGTGAAGTCGCGCGAGGTTACGGTGATCAGGAGCGGCAAGACCGTGCTGGGGTAATTTAGAGAGCGGTCGAGCAACGGCAGCCTGCTCCCTCGCCCCGCTTGCGGGGAGAGGGGTGGGGTGAGGGGTCTGTGTAGCGTTCAGCCCCTCACCCGAAGGCTCTCGCTTCGCTCGGCCTTCGACCTCTCCCCGCAAGCGGGGAGAGGTGAACAAGAGGGAGAACCATCATGGGACTGCTTGACGGCAAGGTTGCGATCATCACCGGCGCGGGTGGGGGCCTGGGCGAAGCCTACGCAAAGCTGTTTGCGCGCGAGGGCGCGTCGGTCGTCGTCAACGATCTCGGCGGACCGCGCGACGGATCGGGGTCCGACAAATCCATGGCGCAAGCCGTCGTCGACGCCATCAAGGGCGAGGGCGGCAAGGCGGTCGCCAACGGCTCCGATATCTCGACCATGGCCGGTGGGCAGGCGGTGTTCGACGACGCCATCAGGAATTTTGGCCGCGTGGACATCCTCGTCAACAATGCCGGCATTCTGCTCGACGAGACGTTTGCGAAGGCCAAGGAAGCCAACTGGGACAAGGTCATCAAGGTGCATCTCAAGGGCACCTTCTGCGTCACACAGCCGGTGTTCAAGTGGATGCGCGAGAACGGCGGCGGCGTCATCGTCAACACAGCTTCGACCTCGGGCCTGATCGGCAATTTCGGCCAGACCAACTACGGCGCGGCCAAGGGCGGTATCTGGGGCCTGTCCAATGTGCTGGCGATCGAGGGCCGCAAATACAACATCCGGATCTGGACGCTGGCGCCGGGCGCGCTGACCCGCATGACCGCGGACCTGCCGCGCTACAAGGAAAATCCCGGCGCGGCGCTTGGGCCGGACGGGATCGCGCCCGCCGTGCTATACATGGTTTCGGATCTGTCGGGCGACCAGACCGGCAAGGTGCTCGGCGTTTCGGGGCCGCGCGGCGTCCGCGAGATGAAGATGATGGAAATGGAAGGCTGGAAGCCGCCGTTTACCGGCTGGAAGGCCGAGGATATCGTTGCGCACGCCAAGGACATCTTTTTCTCGGAGGAAGACATCAAGAAGGGCGCGCGGCGGTTTTGAGGAAATGCTGCGAGTTCGGTTTTCACCTCTCCCATGGGGAGAGGTCGGATTTCGAGCGCAGCGAGAAATTCGGGTGAGGGGGTACAAACCATCGATAGGTCGTACCTCCGCACCCCAACCCTCTCCCCATGGGAGAGGGAGCCGACTGTGTTCGCGGCGGTCTCATTGAACGAGTGGCCCTCGCGCAAACGAATAGAGGATGCATATGAAACTCACCGCTCAAGCCGCAGGCACCTTTGCCATTGCTCCCACGCCGTTTCACGACGACGGTCGTATCGACGACAAATCCATCGACCGCCTGACCGATTTCTACGCCGAGGTCGGCTGCGACGGCGTTACCGTGCTCGGCATCCTGGGCGAAGCGCCGAAGATGGACGCCGCCGAGGCGCAACAGGTCGCGACCCGCTTCATCAAGCGCGCAAAAACCATGCAGACCATCGTCGGCGTATCGGCGCCGGGGTTTGCGAGCATGCGCGCGCTGGCGCGAGCGTCGATGGATGCGGGCGCCGCCGGCGTCATGATCGCGCCGCCGCCCTCGCTGCGCACCGACGATCAGATCGTCAATTACTTCAAGCAGGCGGAAGAGGCCATCGGAGACGATATTCCGTGGGTGCTGCAGGATTACCCGCTGACCTTGTCGGTGATATTCACGCCCGCCGTCATCCGCAAGATCGTCATGGACAGCAAGTCGTGCGTGATGCTCAAGCATGAGGACTGGCCGGGGCTCGAGAAGATCACCACGCTACGCAATTTCCAGAAAGATGGCTCGCTGCGGCCGATGTCGATCCTGTGCGGCAACGGCGGAACCTTCCTCGATTTCGAGATGGAGCGCGGCGCCGACGGTGCGATGACCGGCTACGCCTTCCCGGAGTTGCTGATCGACGTGGTGAAACTGTCGAAAGCGGGAAAGCGCGATGCCGCGCACGACCTATTCGACGCGCACCTGCCGCTGATCCGTTACGAGCAGCAGCCCGGCGCGGGGCTCGCGGTCCGCAAATATGTTCTGCACAAGCGCGGCGTGATCGCCTCGAGCGCGCAGCGCAAACCCGGCGCTGGCATCACGGCGACCGCGAAGGCCGAGGTTGATTACCTGCTGTCGCGCGTCGCGCGTGTCGACAAGCGTGCGAATTTCCAGCCGCAATCCAGCGCGGCGGGCTGATCCGATGGCGAGAGAGCCCGGCGTCGCGCGTCCCGCGTCCACGATCCTGTTGCTGCGCGACAGCAGCAGCTCCAATGCCGACGGCAGCCGCAGCGACATCGAAGTCTTCATGATGGTGCGCCATCGCGAGATCGAATTCGCGTCGGGCGCGCTGGTATTTCCCGGCGGCAGCGTCGATGCCGGCGATCAGGACATCGTCGCCAATCCGGTGTTGTGCGCAGGCCGGGATGGTCTTGACGATGCGATGCTCGGATTTCGCGTCGCTGCGGTCCGCGAAACGTTCGAGGAAAGCGGCATTCTGCTGGCGCGGCCGCGTGGGTCGTCCGACCTGATTTCGGCGGGGCGGGCCGGCGAGATCGCCGATGCGCATCGCATCGCGCTGAACGAGGGCAAGGTCTCGTT
>JAFEFK010000814.1 GCA_018240625.1 Pseudomonadota bacterium | reverse complement strand
GCGATCATGATCGTCATGAGCAAAGCGCACGCCGATTCAGCGCGGCAAGGCCGCTTCACGCCGCCCCGACATGTGGCCACCTCCGTGCCGATCGAGCAGCCCGAACGTCTCAATTCAATCCTGCTGGAGGTGATGGATGCTCGGCGGTAACGAATAACGGCAATCCACGAATGGCGAGCGGGCGTTTTTTTTACAAGTACGCACCTTGGCTGGAATTGCGCCCAATCATCGGGGGATTCGGTGCCAAACCCGCCGCAAGCCCATCAAATAGCCGCAAATTTTCACGCTTTGGAGAGCCGGGCGATTTGCCCTATACTTGATGCATAGCAAACAGGAATCGGCATGGATCGCATTCGCATCGTCGGCGGCAACAAGCTCAACGGCACCATTCCGATTTCGGGTGCGAAGAATGCCGCGCTACCCTTGATGATCGCGGGACTGTTGACCGAGGAGACGCTGATCCTCGACAACGTGCCGCGCCTTGCAGATGTGGCGCAACTGCAGCGCATTCTGGGCAACCATGGCGTCGACATCATGTCGGCGGGCAAGCGGCCCGGCGATCATGAGTATCAGGGTCAGACTCTGCACATTTCGGCGGCCAACATTATCGACACCACGGCGCCCTATGAACTGGTGTCGAAGATGCGCGCGAGCTTCTGGGTGATCGCTCCGTTGCTGGCGCGGATGCATGAAGCCAAGGTTTCGCTGCCCGGCGGCTGTGCCATCGGCACGCGCCCGGTCGATCTCCTGATCATGGCGCTGGAAAAGCTTGGCGCTGACCTCGCCATCGACGGCGGCTATGTGATCGCGAAAGCGCCCGGGGGCCTGAAGGGCGCGCCAATCGATTTCCCGAAGGTGACGGTGAGCGGGACCCACGTCGCCCTGATGGCGGCAACGCTGGCAAAGGGCACCACCGTCATTACAAACGCGGCCTGCGAACCCGAGATCGTCGATGTCGCCGACTGTCTCAATAAAATGGGCGCGCGCATCTTTGGCGCGGGCACGCCGCGGATCGTGATTGAAGGCGTCGGCAAGCTCGGTGGCACACGCCACACCGTGCTGCCCGACCGGATCGAGACCGGCACCTATGCGATGGCGGTGGCGATGACCGGCGGCGATGTCCAGCTTCGCGGCGCGCGGCCGGAACTGCTGCAATCGGCGCTCGACGTGCTGACCGAGGCAGGCGCCAGCATCACTGCCAACAATGAAGGTATCCGTGTTACCCGCAACGGTGCTGGTATCAAGCCGGTCAAGGTCTCGACCGCGCCATTCCCGGGATTTCCGACCGATCTTCAGGCGCAACTGATGGCGCTGATGACACGCGCCAAGGGCTCGTCGCACATCACCGAGACGATTTTCGAGAATCGGTTCATGCATGTGCAGGAACTCGCGCGATTTGGCGCGCGCATTTCGCTCGATGGCGAGACCGCGACTATCGACGGCATTGCGGCACTGCGCGGCGCGCCCGTGATGGCGACGGATTTGCGCGCGTCGGTCTCGCTGGTGATCGCGGGTCTGGCTGCCGAAGGCGAAACCATGGTCAACCGGGTCTATCATCTCGACCGCGGTTTCGAGCGGCTCGAGGAAAAGCTTTCGGCCTGCGGTGCGTCGATTGAACGCATCAGCGATTAGGTCGGACGTGGAAGCAAACACACGACGCAAGCTGATTGCCCTCGATGCCGACGATTTCGCGGTGATCTCTGCGAACGTGCAGGACGCCGTGGTGAGGGTCGGCGATATCATCTGGCGGCGAGATGAGAATCGGGTCGTGCTTGGCATGGTCAGGGTAGATTGGGACGGGTCGTTGACCCAAGGAGTGCGCCCGCGACGCCTGCACTCCGCGCTTCGCTTCGACCGGGTCCTGTCGTGCAAGTCGCGCAATATCGATCCGGAACTGCCCGACGCCGCGCTCGATCTCCTGGCAATCGAGTTTCGGCCCGGCGATGCGCCGGGCGGCCAGATTGTTCTGCTGTTTGCCGGTGGCGGAGCATTCCGGCTCGATGTCGAGTGCCTCGAATGCGAACTGGCCGACCTCGGTCCATATGACCTGGGTATCGGTGAGTGCGCGCTGGCGCCGCAATTCGGGGTCTAATGCTGCCGGAGGCTGTCTGATTCAGCCTTATCGTTTAGTCTGTGACCTGCAAAGGGGCCTGCAAGGGTTGACGGCGATTTGACGCCGCGTCATTGAGCGGATGACAGGTCTTTCGGAACAGACGCCATGCCGATCCGCATCGATAGCCGCAGCGCTGATTTTCCCTCGCGCTTCAAGGCGTTTCTCGCGACCAAGCGGGAAGTCTCGGCCGATATTGAGGCGGCTACGCGGGCCATTGTCGATGACGTGCGGGCGCGGGGCGATGCGGCCCTGATCGATGCGACCCGCAAGTTCGATAGGCTGACCGTCGATGCGGGTAGCCTGCGATTCACGACGGCAGAGATCGACGCCGCGGTGGCGGCTTGCGACACGACAACGATCGATGCGCTGAAGCTGGCGCGCGACCGGATCGAAACCTTTCACCGCCGGCAACTGCCGAAGGACGATCGTTTTGTCGATGCGCTCGGCGTCGAACTCGGCTCGCGCTGGACTGCGATCGAGGCGGTCGGCCTCTATGTCCCCGGTGGTTCCGCGGCCTATCCCTCGTCCGTGCTGATGAATGCGGTGCCTGCCAAGGTCGCCGGTGTTACGCGCCTGGCGATGGTGGTGCCGTCGCCGGACGGCAAGATCAATCCGCTGGTGCTGGCCGCAGCCCGGCTCGGCGGCGTCTCCGAAATCTATCGGGTCGGTGGCGCGCAGGCCGTCGCCGCGCTCGCTTACGGCACCGCCACCATCGCGCCGGTGGCCAAGATCGTAGGACCCGGCAATGCCTATGTCGCCGCCGCCAAGCGGCAGGTGTTCGGCAAGGTCGGCATCGACATGATCGCCGGTCCGTCGGAGGTGCTCATCATCGCCGATGAAACCGGCAATGCCGGCTGGATTGCCGCCGATCTGCTGGCGCAGGCCGAGCACGATGCCAACGCACAATCGATTTTCATGACAGACAGCGCGACCCTTGCCGCCGATGTCGAGCGCGCGGTGGAGGCTCAACTTACGACACTGCCGCGCGCGGAGATTGCCAAGGCCTCGTGGAGCGACTTTGGCGCGATCATTCTGGTGAAAAGCCTCGATGAGGCGGCCACGCTCGCGGACGAGATCGCCGCCGAGCATCTGGAGATCATGACGTCGGACCCGGACGTCCTCGCTGCGCAAATCCGCAATGCCGGCGCGATATTCCTGGGCCCGCATACGCCGGAGGCGATCGGCGATTATGTCGGCGGCTCTAACCATGTGCTGCCGACGGCGCGCTCGGCGCGGTTCTCGTCGGGCCTCGGCGTGCTTGACTTCATGAAGCGAACGTCGATCCTGAAGTGCGGGCCGGATCAGTTGCGGGCATTGGGGCCGGCCGCGATGACGCTCGGCAAGGCCGAAGGTCTCGATGCCCATGCCCGTTCGGTCGGAGTGCGCCTGAATCTGCAATGAGCAACACGCCACCAGTGGATGATTCCCGAAATCGCATCGTGGCGGTCACGCTCGATGAGGATTCGATCGGGCGTTCCGGGCCGGATATCGAGCACGAGCGCGCGATTGCGATCTACGACCTCGTGGAAGAAAACCTGTTCGCGCCGGAAGGCGCGGAGGGCGGTCCGTTCACGCTGCACCTCGGGATCACCGGCAACCGCCTGATGTTCGATATCCGCCGCGAAGATGGCACGCCCGTCGTGGCGCATCTGCTGTCGCTGACGCCGTTCCGGCGGATCGTGAAGGATTACTTCATGATCTGCGACAGCTACTATCAGGCGATCCGCACCGCCGCGCCGGACAAGATCGAAGCCATCGACATGGGCCGCCGCGGCATCCACGACGAAGGCTCGCGTACGCTGCAGGAGCGGTTGAGCGGCAAGGTCCGCGTCGACTTCGAAACCGCGCGCCGGTTATTTACGCTGATCTCCGTCCTGCACTGGAAGGGCTAGCGAGATGTGGCATGGACCTGCGGTCGTTTTCCGTCATTCCGGGGCGCGCGGGAGGCGACGAACGCTTTGCGTTCGCGCCGATAGCGCGAATCCGGAATCTCGTTTTCTGTCCACGCTTATTGCTGCGAGATTCCGGATCGGCCCGCAGGGCGGGCCGTCCGGAATGACAGCGGTTGATTGGCGTCGGCGCAGCCGTCGATAGCCGCGCATGGCCGCGCTGACGCGCGTTCATAATCCGCAGTCGGTGCTGTTCGCGTGCGCGCTCAACAGCGTGCGCTCGCCGATGGCGGAGAGCCTGTTGCACCACATGTTTCCGCAAACCCTGTACGTGAGATCCGCAGGCTCTCGGAAGGGCGAACTCGATCCGTTCGCGGTGGCCGTGATGGCCGAACTCGGACAGGACATCTCAAAGCACCGGCCGATGACGTTCGAGGATCTCGACGATTGGGAAGGCCTTAACTTCGATCTCATCATCACGCTGTCGCCGGAAGCGCATCACAAGGCGCTGGATCTGACACGCACACTCGCCGCCGATGTCGAGTACTGGCCGACGCCGGATCCGACCAGCGTCGAGGGGAGCCGCGAGCAGCGCATGCAGGCCTATCGCGATGTCTGCGATGGACTGGTGCTGCGAATCCGCAAACGTTTCGCGCGAGGCGGCGGGGTGGGTCTCTAGCGAGATGCGCCATCGATCGGGCATGTCGCAGCGACACAAGCAACCAGTTTCATAATTCAGCGATCGAGATCGCGCATCGTGATGCGATCGCAATGATCGGGTCGGCGCCGTTTCAAATCCGAATCGTCCAGCGGCTTTTAGAATTAGACCAGTTCAAGATTTCCGCTTCAGATTGTCGCAGAAAACCCTTGTGCCGCAGGCATAAATGCAACACGTCGGTTTGAACGATGTGTTTTGCAGACGTTCTAATTCGCCATCTGTCGTCAAAAAAAATCTCGATGCTAAGGAAAGGAGAGATGGGGCGTCGAATGAATTGGCGCGATGTGGGGCGAGTTATAATGTTGAGAACGAATCTGAAGTGCGTAAGCTTGGGCGCTGCGAGTATCATCGCGTTGTCGATCGGTTTGCCGGAACAGGGGCGCGCGCAATCGGCTTTACCGCCGGTGACGGTCGACGCACCACAGCAGCAGGCAGTGAGCACGGCGAAGCCGAAGCGCGCCGCCGCGCGCTCGACGCGATCCAGCCGCCGTGTCACCGTTCCCGCGCAACGTCAGCAACAGGTCGTGCCGCAGGACAACACCCGCGCCCGCGTCGAGCGCGGCACCGGTCCGGTCACGGGATATCTGGCTCATCAGAGTATCAGCAGCACCAAGACCGACACGCCGATTCTGGAAACGCCGCAATCGATCTCGGTGGTCACCCGCGACCAGATGGTGGCGCAGGGCGCGCAGGATCTGCCGCAGGCGCTCGGATACACGCCGGGCGTCACCGTGCCGAGTTTCGGCCCCAACCAGTTCTTCGACAACTTTAAGGTGCGCGGCTTCGACGCGCCGCGCTATCTTGACGGCTTGCGGCTGCCTTCCGACATCACCACTTTCGCCGCGCCGAAAATCGAGACCTACGGCCTCGAGCGGTTGGAAGTGCTGAAAGGTCCGTCGTCGGGGCTTTACGGCGCCAGCGATCCTGGCGGCATCATCAACATGATCAGCAAGCGACCGCAGGCGACGCCGCATTACAGCGTCGAGGGCAACTTCGGCTCCTATGATCGCTATCAAGGCGCTTTCGATATCGGCGGTCCGGTGGATGCCGCAGGCCAATGGCTCTATCGCCTTGTGGGATTGTTCCGGCAGAGCAACACCGAGGTCAACTTCGTCCAGGACAACAAGGTCTTCATCGCGCCAAGCCTGACCTGGCGGCCGACCATCGACACCAGCTTCACCATCCTGTCGCACTACCAGAAGATCGACAACAAGGGCTACCAGCAATACGTGCCGGGGACTGTGGCGTTCTCGGGCAATCCGTTCGGCCGCATCAATCGCAGCACCTATCTCGGTGAACCGGGAGCCGACGGCTACACGCTGGAGCAGAAGGCGATCGGTTATGTGTTCGAGCATCGCTTCGACAACAGCATCCAGTTCCGTCAGAACTTCCGCTATACCGACGCGACGCAAGACCTGCACTCGATCCGCCCCGAGGGCATGATCGGCGCCAATCTCGTGCTGCGCTCCTACGACTACGTCCGTGCCAGCACCCAGAACCTCACCCTCGACAACCAGTTGCAAGCCGATTTTCGCACCGGCCCGCTAACGCACAGCGTGCTGGGCGGCTTCGACTACACCAACATGAAGGCGAACTCCGAATTCCGCATCACCTACGCTTTCCCGCCGATCGATGCGTTCAATCCGGTCTACGGCTCGCCGGTTCCGAGCTGGGATTCGCTGCTGCCGCCCTTCATCAAGCGCGACGACCATCAGACTCAGGCCGGCTTCTACGTGCAGGACCAGATCAAATTCGATCGCTGGGCATTGACGCTCTCGGGCCGTCAGGATGCGGTCAACACCGCCTTCACCAGCGCCGGCGTCTATCCGATGGCGGGCAACTATTCGCGCAGCGACTCGGCGCAGACTGGCCGCGTCGGCCTGAACTATCTATTCGACAACGGCGTGTCGCCCTACGTGACCTATTCGACCTCGTTCACGCCCAATCTCGGCTCCAATCGCTTCGGCAACACCTTCACGCCGACCACCGGCGACAACGCCGAGGTCGGTATCAAGTACCAGCCGCTCGGCTCAAACCTGATGCTGACCGCCGCCTATTTCGATACCCGGCAGAACAACGTGCTATCGCCGGATCCGGTCAACGGCTTCTTCAATATCCAGACCGACGCGGTGCGGGTGCGCGGCTTCGAGTTCGAGGCCAAAGGCAACATCACTCGCGAGTTCGAGATCGTCGGTGGCTACAGCCACCTCGATCCGAAGGTGACCGCCAGCATCGCCGGCAATGTCGGCAAGGACATGATCAACGTCGCGCGCGATCAGGCGTCGCTGTGGGGCAAATATACCTGGTACGACGGGCCGCTCGCCGGATTGGGCATCGGCGCGGGCGTGCGTTACGTCGGCGATACCTTCGGCGACTATGCCAATAAGCTCATTGTTCCGTCCTACACGCTGGTCGATGCCGCCATCAGCTACGATTTCAGCTACATGCGGCCCGACCTGCGTGGACTCTCGGTTCAGGTCAACGCGAGAAATCTGACGGACCGCTATTATGTTCAATCGTGCTTCACGGGCTTGCCTTATTGTGCGCTGGGCAACGGGCGCACTATCCTTGGAACTTTGAAGTACAGTTGGGGTGCCGATCCAGCTCCCCGCCTTGTGACAAAGTGAGGCGGAATGACTCCTAGCGGATTGCGTCGCTGGAGCTGGGTCCACAAATGGTCCAGCATCATCTGCACGGTGTTCATGCTGATGCTGTGCGTCACCGGGCTGCCGTTGATTTTCCACGACGAAATCGACGGGCTGCTGCATGAGCAGGTGCCTGCTGCTAAGGTTGCGGCCGGCACCAGGCCGGCCGATCTCGATCGGGTCGTCGCGAGCGCCGTCGCTGCCATGCCCGGTCAGGTGCCGCATTTTCTGATCTGGGACCGCGACGATCCAAATGCGATGCTGGTCAGCGTCGGCAAGACGATCGGCGCCAATCCGGTCAATAACCGCATTGTCCGCGTCGATGCCCACACCGGCGCTTATCTCGATGCACCCGATGTCACCGGGTGGTTCACCTACATCATGCTCAAGCTGCACAGCGATATGTTCGCTGGTCTGCCCGGAAAACTGTTCCTCGGGCTGATGGGAATTCTGTTCTGCGTCGCGATCGTCTCCGGTGTGGTGGTCTACGCGCCATCGATGCGGAAGCAGAAGTTCGGCGCCTATCGCGCTGACCGTCCGCGCGTGGTGCGCTGGCTCGATCTGCACAACCTCGCCGGAATCCTGCTGGTCATGTGGACACTGGTGGTCGGCTTCACCGGCGTTATCAACACCTGGGCGGATCTCGTGCTCAAGATGTGGCAGTATGGCCAGTTGGCCGAGATGACGATGCAATATCGCGACCGCACGCCGCCCGCGCATCCGACATCGATTCAAGCCGCGGCGGATGTGGCCGCGAAGGCCACGCCGGGCATGTTGCCGTCGTTCATCGCGTTTCCCGGTACGATTTTTTCGAGCAAGAGTCACTACGCGGTCTTCATGCGCGGCAATACGCCGGTCACCTCGCGGTTGCTCAAGCCCGCGCTGATCGATGCCGAAACAGGGCAACTCACCGACAGCCGCGACATGCCCTGGTACGTTACGGCGCTGTTTATTTCGCAGCCGCTGCATTTCGGCGATTACGGCGGCATGCCGCTGAAGATCATCTGGGCGCTGCTCGATGTCATGACCATCATCGTGCTCGGAACCGGCGTCTATCTCTGGCTGCGGCGGCGCAAGCCCGGCGAAAGCGCCGCGCGTGAACCGGCCGCCGTCACGGTCGATCGCCGGGTGCTGACGTCATGAGGGCTGCGCGCGCCAGGCGGCAGTCCGCTCGCGATATCTTCCGATGGCCTGTTGTCATCGGCGTGCTGAGCACGGTTGGCCTTTTGTCCGCGCTGCTCGGCGATGGCATCTGGGATGGCCTGTCATGGCTGGCGCTGGCGATCCCGGTGTTGCTCTATGGCGTCTTTGCCCGGCGCCGCCGCTGAGTTCCCGGAAGCTGCGGGCCCGGTTGTCGAACGGAGCGCGTTCCGGTAGGTTCCGCGCGCATCGATCCCGCCTCCGACACACGTAAAGTCCGCATGCTAGGCCGCCCCAAACTCGTACTCGCCTCCGGTTCGCCGCGCCGTCTCAGCCTGCTCAATCAGGCGGGGATCGAGCCCGACGCGCTCCGTCCTGCCGACGTCGACGAAACTCCGAAACGAGGCGAACTGCCGCGCGCCTGCGCCAATCGCCTCGCGCGCGCCAAGGCCGACGCAGCGCTGCAATCGCTGCAACTCGACGATGACCTGCGCGGCTCGTTTATTCTGGCTGCCGACACCGTTGTGGCTGTCGGACGCCGCATCCTGCCGAAGGCGGATCTGGTGGATGAGGCCTCGCAATGCCTGCGGCTGCTGTCGGGGCGGAATCACCGCGTCTACACCGCCATCTGTCTGGTGACGCCGAAGGAGAGCTTTCGTCAACGCCTGATCGAGACCCGCGTCCGGTTCAAGCGGCTGACCGAAGACGACATCCAGACCTACATCGGCTCCGGCGAATGGCGCGGCAAGGCCGGCGGCTACGCGGTGCAGGGCATTGCCGGATCGTTCGTGGTCAAGCTGGTCGGGTCGTACACCAACGTCGTCGGCCTGCCGCTTTACGAATCGGTCTCGCTGCTCGGTGGCGAGGGTTTCCCGATCCGCTTTGGCTGGTTGAATGCCACAAACGCCAGCTAACGAATCCTCCGGCTCGCTTCCGGAAAAGCCGTGCCCGATCTGCGGCAAACCCGCGAGCCCTTCGTCGCGGCCGTTCTGTTCGGAACGCTGCAGGGATGTCGACCTCAATCGCTGGCTGTCCGGCTCCTACGCAATCCCGGCCCGGCCCGAGGACGATGAGGATGCCGAATAGGCATTCCGGCCGTCGCTCCGTGTCCGTGCGTCCGGAAATTCGGTGATTCAGCAAGGCTTTGCCGAATGGCCGATGTTTCCGTGGCTTCGGCCGGGAAGGGTGGACAGCGCTCCCCGGCCTGACTATAAACCGGCGCTCCCGCATCAAAGCCGGGCGGCGCCCAGGTAGCTCAGTTGGTAGAGCATGCGACTGAAAATCGCAGTGTCGGTGGTTCGATCCCGCCCCTGGGCACCATTGGCCTTTCCGGCCCGGTTCTTTCTCGTCCGAGCGCGTTCGCCGATCAGCAAGAACGCTCGTAAAATCAGGCGTTTCATCGTATATTAATGCTCGGCGCGGTTCGCGACCGTCCGAGGGCATCCGGCACTTTTGGGTCCACTGTGGGTCCACTGGAAAGGCCGGGTCCACTGGCGGTCCGCACATGACGAAGGACCATTGCCATGGATGAGCTAAGCGACACCAAGATCCGCAATGCCAAGCCGGCGGACCGCGAATACACGATTGCCGATGGTCAGGGGCTCAGCGTCCTGGTGCGGCCCAACGGGACCAAGCTGTGGATTTACCGCTACCGGTTCGGCAGCAAGCGCTTGAAAATGTCCTTCGGCACCTTCCCAGGCGTAGGACTCAAGGCGGCACGCGAGAAGCGCCACGACGCCGAAAAGCTGCTGCGTGAGGGACAGGATCCGGCTGTGGTGCGCGAGGCCCAGCAAAAGGAAGATGAGAAGCGCAAGCACACCTTTCGCGTGGTCGGGGAAGAATGGGCGACCACCAAGCTCGAGAAGGAGAACAAGGCCAAGGCGACGATCAAGCGCGAACGCTGGAATCTCGCGCAGCTCAACCGCGAGATCGGCGACCGGCCGCTGTGCGAGATCGAGCCGCCCGAATTGCTGACAGCGCTGCGGCGCGTCGAGGCCCGCGGTCGCTATTACACCGTCGGCCGACTGCGCTCGACGGCCTCGCGAGTCTTCCAGTTTGGTATCGGCGCCGCGTATTGCACGAGCGACCCCACCCGCGATTTGAAGCACGCGCTGACCAGGGCTCCGAAGGGCAATCCGCGCCCGGCGCTAACCGACCCCGACGATATCGGCGACCTGATGCGCCGGATTGAGGTCTACGACGCCAAGAACGGCGGACTGGTGCGCTACGCGCTTAAGCTGATCGCCTTGACCATGGTACGGCCCGGTGAACTGCGGCTGACCGAGTGGCCCGAGTTCGACGAGAAGAACCGCGTATGGCTGATCCCTGCTGAGAAGATGAAGATGCGCGATGATCACGAAGTGCCGCTCTCGCGGCAGGCGCTCGCCATTCTCGCCAAACTGCGACCTTTGACCGGTAAAGGCCGCTACCTGTTCTCCTACGATGACGTGCCAATGTCCGACAACACGCTCAACAAGGCCCTGCGGATCATGGGCTACGACACCGCTCCTGGCGGTGACCACTGCGCGCACGGATTCCGCTCCACAGCCTCGACCCTACTCAACGAAGAGGGCGCTTTCGACGGCGATGTGGTGGAAGCCCAACTCGCCCATGAGACGGATGAAAAAAAGAGGCGCCGCCGCGACGAGGTGGTCCGCCGGCAGCTTGCCAAAGGCGACAAGAACAAGATTCGCGGCATCTACAACCGGGCAGCCTATTGGGACGAGCGCGTGCGTTTGATGCAGCATTGGGCCGATCGGCTCGACCGCCTGCGCGAAGGTGCCGCCATGCCGCTGCGCAAATCCGCCTAAAGCATCGCGCGCGATTCAACGCGCGGCAGCGAGTCGTGATATTCGTCGATGCTATCGAGATCGATGAGTGTCTTACCTCCCATCTTGTAGGCCCTGATCCTCTCGTGGGCGATCAGCTTGCGGATTCCGACGAAGTCGCCCGGGTGTACCGATATGAAGTCGCCCGGGGATTCCGAGACGATGTCGCCCACCTCTCCGATTTGATCTCGCCCGGGGGCGAGGCGTTCTAGCTGCTGAGGT
>JAFEFK010000813.1 GCA_018240625.1 Pseudomonadota bacterium | reverse complement strand
AGCAGATGGCCACGCCGAACAGCCCGCTCTGGGAAGTCTTCATTCGCAGCCGCAACGGCCTCGCGCACAAGCATGTCGGCTCGCTGCATGCGGCCGATGCCACGCTCGCACTTCAGGCGGCGCGCGACATCTACACCCGGCGCGGCGAAGGCCTGTCGATCTGGGTGGTGCCGTCGAGCGCGATCACGGCATCCGATCCCGCCGACAAGGGTATGATGTTCGAGCCCGCCGAATCCAAGATCTACCGGCATCCGACCTTCTACGACGTGCCGGACGAAGTCGGGCATATGTGATGACCAATTCCCGTCATTCCGGGGCGCGCGCAGCGCGAACCCGGAATCCGGAGATTGGTACGACAAATGGATTCCGGGTCTGCGCTGTCGGTGCGAACGCGTTGCGTTCGCTGCCTCGGCGCATCCCGGAATGACGCATTGAGGACCGTTTATGACCGCAGCTTCCATCACCGTCTCCGAAACGCCGCTGGTGCTTTACACGCTGCGCCGCGCCGACGATGCGCTGATTCTTGGCCATCGTCTGTCCGAGTGGTGCGGCCATGCGCCCGCCATGGAAGAGGACATGGCGCTGGCCAACATGGGGCTCGACCTGCTCGGGCAGGCGCGGGAGCTTTATACCCACGCGGCCAAGGTCGAGGGTCAGGGCAACGACGAAGATAAATTCGCATACCTGCGTGACGTCAGGCAGTATCGCAACCTGCTGCTGCTCGAACAGCCGAACGGCGATTTCGCGCGCACCATGACGCGGCAGTTTTTCTACGCGGTGTTCGCCGATCTGTACTGGCGCGCCATGATGGCGTCACGCGACACGACGCTGGCCGCGATCGCGGCCAAGGCCGAGAAGGAATTCGCCTATCACGTCCGCCATTCGTCGGAATGGATGATCCGGCTCGGCGACGGCACCGAAGAGAGCCATCGCCGCGCACAGACGGCGATCGACGATCTCTGGGCGTTTACCGGCGAGATGTTTTCCGTCGATGACGCCGAGCGCGGCTTGATCGACGCGGGCATCGCGGTCGATCCGGCGACGCTGCGTTCACGATGGCTTAAGATCGTGTCCGGTGTTTTGCATGAGGCGACGCTGATATTGCCGGAGAACGACTGGATGCAGAAAGGCGGCCGCGATGGCCGCCACAGCGAGCACCTCGGTCATCTTCTGAGCGAATTGCAGTCGTTGCCGCGCACGTTTCCGGGTGCCATGTGGTGAACACTGTCAACGATACGGATTTGCAACAGCGCGCGTGGCATGCGGCTTCGCAAGTGGTCGATCCGGAGATTCCGGTGCTGACCATCGCCGACCTCGGCGTGCTGCGCGATGTCGCGGTGAGCGATGGCCATGTGGAGGTAGCGATCACCCCGACCTATTCGGGATGCCCGGCCATGAACATGATCGCGCTGGAGATCGAACTGGCGCTGGAGCGCGAAGGCATTCGTAATCCCAAGATTCGCACCGTGTTGTCGCCGGCCTGGACCACCGATTGGATGAGCGATGACGGCCGCCGCAAGCTCAGGGATTACGGCATCGCGCCGCCACAGGTCGGCAGTGGCCGCCGTGCGTTGTTCGGCGACCAGCACGTCGCGTGCCCGCAATGCGGCTCGATTGAAACCGAAGTTTTATCCGAGTTCGGCTCGACCTCTTGCAAGGCGCTGTGGCGCTGCAAGAGCTGCCGCGAGCCGTTCGATTATTTCAAGTGTCATTGATGTCGTCGCGGGAGAGCAAGCTTGCTCCCTCTCCCCGCGTGCGGGGAGAGGGCCGGGGTGAGGGGGCTGTTACTTCATGACAGTGCGATGCCCCTCACCCGGAGACGTCGCTTCGCTTGTCTCCGACCTCTCCCCGCAAGCGGGGAGAGGTGATCAAGGGAGTTTCGATCTTGTCCACGCCCCGTTTCCACCGTCTCACCGTCAACGACCTCCGCCGCGAAGCTGCCGATGCGGTGTCGCTGGCATTTGCGATTCCGCAGGAGCTGGCGCGAGATTACGACTTCGCACCAGGCCAGTATCTCACACTGCGTACGACGATGGATGGCGAGGAGGTGCGGCGCTCCTATTCGATCTGTTCCGGTCCCGATGACGGCGAATTGCGCATCGCCGTGAAGAAGGTGGACGGCGGCGTATTTTCGAGCTGGGCCGCGGATGAGCTGAAAGCGGGCGATGCGCTCGATGTGATGACGCCGACTGGCCGCTTCGGCGTGCCGCATGCGGCTGATGTTGCACGAACCCACGTCGGCTTCGCCGCAGGCTCCGGCATCACGCCGATCCTGTCGATCGTCAAGGGCGTGCTGGCGCGCGAGCCGCACAGCCGGTTCTTCCTGTTCTATGGCAACCGCACCGCCGAGAACATGCTGTTCCGCGAAGTGCTGGAGGAGCTGAAAGATCGCTTCCTGCAGCGCCTGTCGGTGTTTCACGTCATCTCGGGCGAGGAGCAGGATATTCCGATCCTGCACGGCCGGCTCGATGGCGAGAAGGTGCGGGTGCTGCTGCGCGCGATGGTCCCGGCTGAAAGCATCGATCATGTCTTCGTCTGTGGGCCGACCGGCATGAGCGAGGACATCGAGGCGGCCTGCCGCGACATCGGTATCGCGGACGAGCGGATTCATGTCGAGCGTTTCGTCTCCGGCCTCGGTGGCAAGCCGCGCGCGAAGGCCGTGGTTGCGCCGGGTGCGCCGCCGAAGGCGATTGCCGCGCTGATTGTCGACGGCAAGCGCCGCGAGGTCCCGGTGACTGAGGGCGAATCCATTCTCGATGCCGCGTTGCGCGCCGGCATGGATCTGCCGTTCGCCTGCAAGGGCGGCATGTGCTCGACCTGCCGCGCCAAGCTGGTGGAGGGTGAGGCCGAGATGGAAGTGAACTACTCGCTGGAGCCGTGGGAAACGGACGCTGGGTTCATTCTCACCTGCCAGGCGCGTCCGATATCGGGCAGAGTCGTGGTGGATTACGATCACCTCTGAAGCGATGATGCCGTTTACGTCGTCATTCCGGGATGCGAGCGCAACATGCAGACCCGGAATCCAGGGTTCGCGCTTCGCGCGCCCTTAGATGCGCAATTGCGCATCGGGGAATGACGAACTGACAATTAGCTCTTCGGCCGCTTGTCGAACACGCGTTTGGCCTTGCCGAGCGAACGTTCCAGCGTGGCCGGCGCGACGATTTTGATCTGCGTTGAGATGCCGATGGTATTTTTCACGAAGGTTGCGACTTTATTGGCTTGAGCGGTGAGGCCGCTGCCGTCCCAGCTTTCCGGACGCGCCTCTGCCAGCACGGTCATCTCGTCCATGCGGCCTTCGCGCGTCAGTTCGATGATGAAGTGGCCGCCGCACCAGTCGGTGGCGAGCAGCGCCTCCTCGATCTGGGTCGGAAACACGTTGACGCCGCGCAGGATGATCATGTCGTCGGAGCGGCCTGTCACCTTTTCCATGCGCCGGAAACCCGGCCGTGCGGTGCCCGGCAGCAAGCGCGTGAGGTCGCGGGTGCGATAGCGGATGATCGGGAACGCTTGCTTGGTCAGCGACGTGAAGACCAGTTCGCCCTTTTCCCCGTCGGGAAGGACGGCGCCGGTCTCGGGGTCGATCACCTCGGGATAGAAATGATCCTCCCAGATGTGCAAGCCATCCTTTGTCTCGACGCACTCCTGCGCGACGCCGGGGCCGATCACTTCCGACAGGCCATAGATATCGGTGGCGTCCATGTCGAAGGCCTGTTCGATCTCGGCGCGCATCGCATTGGTCCAGGGCTCGGCACCGAAGACGCCGAATTTGATCGACGATTTTCGCGGATCAAGACCCTGCTTCTTGAACTCGTCCATGATCGCCAGCATGTAGCTCGGCGTCACCGTGATAATGTCGGGCTTGAAGTCGTTGATGAGTTGCACCTGCCGCTCGGTCATGCCGCCGGATACCGGCACCACGGTGCAGCCGAGACGTTCGGCGCCGTAATGCGCGCCGAGGCCGCCGGTGAACAGGCCGTAGCCGTAGGCGTTGTGCATGATCATGCCGGTACGGCCGCCGGCGGCGCGGATCGAGCGCGCCATCACATCGGACCAGGTGTCGATGTCGGCCTGGGTGTAGCCGACCACGATCGGCTTGCCCGTGGTTCCGGAGGAGGCGTGGACGCGCACCAGCGTCTCGCGCGGCACCGCGAACATGTTGAAGGGATAGTTGTCGCGCAGATCGGTCTTCACCGTGAAGGGGAATTTGGCGAGGTCCGAGAGCTGCTTGAAATCGCCGGGGTGCACGCCCTTCGCGTCGAAGGCTTTTTTGTAATGCGCGACGTTGTCGTAGGCATGCGCCAGCGTCCATGCCATCCGCTTGGTCTGCAACGCAATCATCCCGTCGCGCGACAAGCGTTCGGCGTCATCGAGAACCGGAGCGCCTGGTTTGAATTTCGATGACATCGTTACTGCCTTTGCCTTTAAGCCGACTTGCTGTCGCTGGAATCGTCCGCTGTCACCCATGCGCCGCCAATGGTGCGGGAGTGGCCACGCATTTCGGCTACGGCCACGCCATCCACGGTCACGCGGATATCGTAGATGCCCGAACGGCCGGAGCGCGAGATCTCCGTGGCGGTTGCGATCAGGCGGTCGCCGAGCTTGCCCGGCCGGATGAAGGAGATATTGCAATGCGCGGCGACGGCGCGCTCGTTGCGGGAATTGCAGGCGAACGCAAAGGTGGAATCCGCCAGCAAGAAGACGAAGCCGCCATGGGTGATGCCGTGACCATTGACCATGTGCGGCTTCACCGTCATCGCCATGGTGGCGCAGCCCGCCTTCATGTCGAGGATTTCCATGCCGAGGCCGCTGCTTGCGCTGTCCTCTTTCCACATCGCATCGGCGCAGGCGCGTGCGAGATCGTCCGGTGACAAGGCGGCCTTTGCCGTCACGGAAATCTCCCGCGGTCGAGGGCAGCGATCTGCGTGGGGTGCAACATATCCTCCCGGCGTCCGGACCCGTTCGAACGAGTCTCTTGAATTAAACGATCGGTCAGTTAATTATTAGCCGACACAAGCATGGTGTCAACGGCTGTTATGTCCGTCAATCGCGCCGAAACGTCAGACAGGGAGGGATCGATGGTTGCAACCTTGCAGAGCCTTGCGTTCGATCGCTGGATCGAAGCGGCCGGCGGTTTTGCCGATATCCCGAGCGCGGTAGACGGCCGGATCGTGGCGCGTGCCTCAAGCGCGGGTCTGGATTTCGGCGCCATGGTCAGACACGCGCGGGAGGTCGGCGGTCCTGCGCTGCGCAAGCTGACATTCCATCAGCGTGCGGATCTGTTGCGAAAACTTGCGGCGTATATCGGAGAGCGCAAGGAACTGCTCTACAAACTTGCGGGCGATACCGGCGCCAACAAACGCGACAGCGCGATCGACATCGAAGGTGGCATTGGAACGCTGTCGGCCTACGCGTCACGCGGACGCCGCGATCTGCCGGATGCGAAATTTGTGACCGAAGGCGAGATCGAGGGACTCTCGAAAGGCGGCAGCTTCGTTGGCCAGCATATCCTGTCGCCGCTGCATGGCGTCGCCGTTCACATCAATGCCTTCAATTTTCCCTGCTGGGGACTTCTGGAGAAATTCGCGCCGGCGTTTCTCGCAGGCGTGCCGGTCATCGCGAAGCCTGCCACCGCGACGGCCTATGTCACGGAAGCGCTGGTGCGGCTGATGCACGAATCTGGATTGCTGCCGGCGGGCAGCCTTCAACTGATTTGCGGCTCGACCGGCGATCTGCTGGATCATCTCGGCGGGCAGGACGTGATCTCGTTCACGGGATCGCTGGAGACGTCGGAGAAGCTCCACGCGCATCCGAATATCGCAAAACATGCGATCCGCTTCGTGGCCGAGCGTGACTCGCTGAACGCTGCGATCCTCGGCCCCGACGTTACGCCGGATCAGCCCGAATTTTCCTTGTTCGTCCGCGAGGTCGTGCGCGAGATGACGTCGAAGACAGGACAGAAGTGCACGGCGATCCGGCGGATTTTGGTGCCGCGCGCGCTGGAAGGTGCCGTCATCACGGCGTTGAAGACCGCGCTTGCCGACGTCAAGCTCGGCGATCCCCGCAGCGACGACAAGGCGATGGGGCCATTGGTCAGCCGGGCGCAGCGCGACGCCGTGCGTGACCAGATCGCGAGCCTCGCTACCGAAGCGGAGATCGTGTTTGGCGATCCGGACAATTGCGCGGCCGAGGGCATCGATCCGGCCAAAGGCGCGTTTATCTCGCCGGTGCTGCTGCGAGCGAAAAATCCGATGAGTGCGAAGCGCGTGCACGACACCGAGGCTTTCGGCCCCGTTGCAACCGTGATTGCCTATGACGATCTCGATCAGGCTATCGAACTGGTCGGGCGCGGCGAGGGCAGTCTCGTGGCGTCGCTGTTCACTTACGATCGTGCGGCGGCAGAGGCTGTCATTCTCGGGATCGCGCCGTATCACGGCCGTATCCTGATTGTGGACCGCGACTGCGCAAAGGAATCCACCGGTCACGGTTCGCCGTTACCGGCCCTCGTGCATGGCGGTCCCGGACGCGCCGGCGGCGGGGAAGAACTCGGCGGTCTTCGCGGGGTATTTCATTACATGCAGCGAACGGCGATCCAGGCGTCGCCCGCGCGGCTTTCGGCGCTGACCGGCACATGGGCCAAGGGCGCACCGGCGCCGATCGCAGCGGAGCATCCGTTCAAGCACGACTACGATCATCTCACCGTCGGCGACACCATCGAGACCGCGAGCCGCCCGATCACGCTCGCCGACATCGAGCACTTTGCGGAATTCACCGGCGACAATTTCTATGCCCACATGGATGAAGCGGCGGCCAAGGCCAATCCGTTCTTTCCCGGCCGCGTCGCCCACGGCTACCTGATCCTCGCCTTCGCCGCGGGACTCTTCGTCGATCCGGCGCCCGGTCCGCTATTGGCGAACTACGGTCTCGACAATCTGCGATTCCTGAAACCGGTGT
>JAFEFK010000812.1 GCA_018240625.1 Pseudomonadota bacterium | reverse complement strand
CGAGCGGACGTCGACAATTGCCGCCAATGCTTATGTCGGCCCTCGCGTTCATAACTATCTCGCAGAGATCGAGTCCCGACTGTCCGAGGTCGACTTTTCAGGAAAATTCTACGTCGTCCAGTCGAACGGCGGCCTGTTTGATGTCAGCCAGGCGCAGCGCGAATGCATTCGCATGCTGGAGTCCGGTCCGGCTGCCGGCGTGATCGGAACGCAGGCAGTCTGCAAAAGGCTAGGCGTTGCAAACGCGATTGCGTTCGACATGGGTGGGACGACAGCCAAAGCCGGTGTCGTGCACAACGGCGAGGTGGTAATGGCGGGCAACATCCTGATTGGCGGTTATGCCCGGGGTCTGCCAATCCAGATTCCGCTGGTTGATATTCAGGAAGTTGGCACGGGTGGTGGAAGTATCGCGCGAGTCGAGACGGATGGTGGTCTGCGTGTCGGGCCACAGAGCGCCGGCGCTGTGCCGGGTCCGGTTTGTTACAGCCTCGGCGGGCGCGAACCGACCGTAACAGACGCGAACCTTATCCTTGGCCGGCTTGCGCCGAACCGCTTTCTCGGTGGCGAGATGGCGTTGGATCTGGATGCTGCCGAGCATGCAATGACGCATCTCGTCGCCGAGCCGCTCGGTCTCGATCTCGCCAATGCCGCGAATGGTATCATTCGCATTGCGACTACAACCATGTCTCATGTTGTGACGCGCGTGACGACGGAACGTGGACTGGATGCAGGCGGGTTCGCGATGGTGTCCTACGGCGGCGCAGGTCCGCTGCATGCCTGTCTTGTCGCGCGCGAACTGCGGATTCCGACGGTGATTATTCCTCCGGCTCCCGGACACTTCTCGGCGTTCGGCATGCTTGTTGCCGATCTGCGGCGCGATTTCGTCACGACCTGGTTCAAGCCTCTCGCCGCGATGACATTCGACGAGGTCGAGACGATCTATCTTCGAATGGAAGACAGGGGCGTTTCGTCACTGGCAGATCGGTATCGCGAGACGGCCAAGTGCCGGCGTGCAGCCGACATGAGGTACGTCGGGCAGGAGCATTCCGTCACGGTCGATTTGCCGCGAGAGCTGTTCCT
>JAFEFK010000811.1 GCA_018240625.1 Pseudomonadota bacterium | reverse complement strand
GTTGGCCGCGCGCTCCTTCGCCTCGGCGAGCAGCCTCGCGTTGGCCTCGTCGTCGGGGAAGCGGAAGCGCACCGCGTAGATCTGGCCGGACGCGGGGCGCGTGTTCGACCGCAGCAGGAAGGTGTAGATCCGCTTGTCGGTCACGACGTTCAGGTTCGACTGGGCGTTCTTCTCGACCGGCTTGACGAAAATGATGTCGCCCTTCCGGTTCGGCTCCACCCTCCAGGCGATGGAGTCGCCGAGCGCCAGCGTCTCGATCTTCTCGTCCGGCTGCAGCTCGATCATGGTCGACGTCCCGTAGGAAGCGTCGATCGCCGTGACGTTGTCCGGGCTGTAGACGACGTTGCGGATGCGCGAGTCGAGGCGGCCCGGGCGCGGCGTGGACTCGGCGAGGGCCGCGCCTGTAGGGAGCGCCACCGCGAGCGCGAGTGCGATCACATGCCGCATCATGGCTGCCCACTGACCGTGCGGGGCGTCGGCGCCGACTCCTGGTCGCGACGATATTCGAGCACCTGGAAGCCGAGCGGGTTGTCGAACCGCCACTCGTTGCGCATCGGCGCGGAGGTGTAGCGGAAGCGCACGAGCGACACCCAGTGCCGGGTGACGATGTTCGTTGCGGACTTCTCGTCGGTCGAGAAGCGCACCAGAGCGGTCCGGTTGTTCGGGAACGTCACCGACTTGATGTCGACGCTGACCTCCGTGTTGGTGCCGTAGAGCTTCACCGGGTTGCTCGGGTTCGCGGGCGAGTAGATTTCTGTGAGCTCGCGCGCCGCGTCGCCGGCGGCGAGCAGCTGCGCGAGGTCGAAGTTGTCCTTCAACGCCTTCGGGTCGTAGGTCTCGCGCGCCTTGATGTAGCGTACCACGTTGAACATCGTGACGGCCTCGTCCTGCGTCAGCGGCCCTTCGGCCATCGGCCGCTTGACCTCGACGAAGCCCGTCGTCTTGTCGACGACGACCATGTAGGGCTCGTAGGTCTTCAGCGGCACGAGGAGCGCCAACACGCCGAGCGCTGTCACGGCAACGACCGTCATCGCGGCGGCGACGATCCAGGCGAGCGCGCGCGAGTTGCGGTTGCGCCGCGCGATGTCGCGCTCCCACGTCGCGCCCTCCGCGTAGTAGCGCGGGTCGACGCGCGCCTCCCCTGCCGTGCCATCCGTCATGGGCGCCCTCCGGTCTGCGCCGGCGGCGGCGTGCCGGGGTTGCGCAGCTGATCGGCGAGTCGCCGGAATTCCGCGGACTGCGCCCAGCTGGCCGCGCGCAGGCCGACGCGCGCGCGTTGCCGCGAGGCGAGCTCCTCGCGGCGCGACATCGAGGCGGGGTTGAGCGGGTTGCGGAACGCGAGGCGCGCGCGGTTTGCGGCCGCGCCGAGCCTGTAGCCCGACGCGGTGGCCAGCACCGAGCCGATGCGCGGCGAGAAGATCGGGATGCCTCCCGCGATCGCGGCCGCCATGTTGTTGATCTGGCTGAGCAGCAGGATGCCGATGATGGCGAGCAGCACGACCGGGCCGATGGTCGCCCAGGTCGCGGACTTGGAGTTGGCGACGCCGTTGAGCGTGTCGATCGACTGCTGGATCAGCGAGACGTAGAAGGCGAGGAACGCGTAGACGAGCACCTGCACCAGGAAGTACTGCGCGAGCGAGCTCATCCAGCCGCTGAAAAAGCGCGACGTGACGCCGAACAGCAGCAGGATGATAAAAAGCGGCGCGAGTGCCAGCAGCAACCACATGAACATCTTCGACAGCACGATCAGGAAGATCGCGAAGCCGATCAGGATCGCCATGACGACATAGAACACCGCAGCGAAGATGTAGGGCCCCCAGTTGGTGATGCCGGCGTTCTGGAGGAATGCCTCTGTCGCGGTGTTCGTCGTGTCCCACATATTCTGGAGGGCTGTCTGAACGCCGTTGACGGAAGTGAGGTTGACCGACGTGCCGGTGTTGTTGGCGGAAGTCACGGCGCTCAGGAGCGCGTTGCCGATTGCCGATGGGCCATCGTTGAGTGCGGTGTAAACCAGGGTCTGAAAGTCGCCCCATTGCGTCGCGAACACGTAGATCATCACGGCGCGAAACAGCCGGAAAGCGTGGTCGGCGGGTCCGCCCGTAGCTGTGCCCTGCCAGATACGAACCCCCCAGAATATGACATAGAGCGTCAGCAGCAGCCCGGCGACGCCGGTTGCGCCGCCGGAGGTCGCGGCGTTCGCCAGCGCCTGGTAGGCGGTCGAGACGTAGTTCTGGCCGAGTTGATCCACGGACTGCAGCAGCGACGTGATGTTGAAATTGTTCGCCATCGCTGCACTCAGATCGGACGCATCGGGCCGCAGGAATCCAAAGTGCGGATTGCCGCGGTAGCCGGTGGAGGCGGGGGGAGTTCCGCGTAGGCGAGCGGGGTCCCTCCCTCGTCAGGCGAGCAAGGCGCCTTCAGCGGCCTGTAGGCACAGCCACCCAGTATCGGCGCGATGACGAGGCCCGCAACAAGAGCCAGGATGACTCTCACTGTGTCGGCGCTTTCGGCTGCGTAAAGGTCATTGCGCGGGACGCGGACTCCGCCGCGCTGCCCTGCGCGCTTGGCGCGCTCGCTGTGGAGGCTGGCGGTGGAGCGGGCCGGAAAGCGTAGCGTCCAATAACGGTTCCGATGACCGCGGCTACGACGGCGATCAAAATGACAGTGGCCTTTGACATTGCGCTCTTATTCCCCCTGGTCTCCGGATGTGGCTGCGTCGCTCTCCGAAATCATTGCGTGAACTTCATCGCGCGCGCTGCTGCCGATTCCGCAGCGAGGCGGTCTAGATTTGCCTGGTTCGCCGCAGCTGCCGCGTTGTTGACGACTCCGTTGAGCTCATTGACGGTCAATCCGGTCTGCACCTGGACTTGGGTGTTCTGATCGATGCTGCCCTTCAGGTCCCGCGCCCGTCCGATCTGTTGGCCCCCTTGCTTGAATGCATTGGAGCGCTGCTGCACAGCGCCTTGGGTCGAATTGATCAGTCCCGACAACGTCGCGGCGACGTTCACTGAATTTTTGTAGGCGGTGTCGACCGGGTGGGTCTGGCCGCTCGCGAGACCCGTGATCGTCTGAACGAGCTGGAGGCCGTTGATCAGCGTCGAGACGATATTTTGCGAGTTTGAGCCCATGCCGGCAAAGGAAAGCGCGCCGCCCGAGATCACGGATCCTAGTGAGGGAGCCTGGGCCATCGAAAAGCCGCTGCCAAGCGCCATCTGGGCGAGCGTGCCCTGGGCCTGCGAGGAGCGATCACCGGTCACGGCCTGCAGCGTTTTTTGCGTGAACTGCATGATCTGCTGGTCGGCGCTCAAGATCTTCTGTGTGCTGGTTGCGATCTCCTGCGCCTTCTGCAGGTTCGCGTTGTCGATCACCGGCACCTGGGCCGACGCATGCGAGGCGTAGGCGGCGAAGGCGAGTGCGGCGACGAGGGATAGGATTTTCCGCATGAGGTCCTCCCTAGCGGCTGTTTGCGTTGATTGCGGCGAGCGCGTCGGCGACGTCGGCCGCGGTGAGCGCCGCGTCTGCTGCAGGGGCGGTCGCCGCGGCGTCCTGCGTACGCGCGAGGTAGAAGAGGACGTTGCCGTTGGTGTCGACGTAGCGCGCGCTGACGCAGGCGGGATCCGGCGGCGTCCCAGGCGGCGTCGTCGAACACGAAGCTGGCGATCGACACGGATCCGATGCGGATCCGGCGCCCGTCGTCCCCGCCGGGCAAGCCAGTCCCGCTGGAGGCGACGCGGCGTCCGTAATGGTCTGCATGGCGCCTGCCGCTCGGCTCGT
>JAFEFK010000810.1 GCA_018240625.1 Pseudomonadota bacterium | reverse complement strand
GTCGTCTTTCCCGCCGAGCAGCATGAGCACCGGAGCACCGGTATAGGCGTTGGCTTCCGCGATCGCTCCGAATGTTCCGCCGGGATAGAACGCGACGTGCGCGGCAAACCGGCCCGATCCAGAACTGAGCGCCGATCGCACTGCCTCGAATGCCGTAAGGTGCGCAATCTCTCCGCCATACGAGAAGCCAATAATGGCAACGCGGCCGGCGTCGATCCGGGGTTCGCCCAAAAGAAACCGCAGCGCGGCGTACGCGTCGGCAACGCCAGGCGGCAGATAGCCTGCTGAGCCCTGCAGGGCCGCGCCGGTAGTTCCGCGCGCGGCAAAGCTGTCATAGGTCAATGTGGCAAAGCCCGCTTTGCGCAATTCGGCCGCGACATAGCCTTCATTGCTTTCACGATAGCCGGAAATGCCATGAACGATGATAACGGCGGGCGCCGGATCGCTGATGTGTTCGGGAAAGCCGAGCGTAGCCTTGACCGTCACGGCGGCCGTCGCCTCGCGCGCCAAAAGCTGGCGCATGTCGCCGTAGGTGGACGATTGAAACGTAACCGCCATCATGCCGTCTTCGGAGCTCTGGCAATGTCCAGCCGCTGCTCCGTAGACGAGGGTTGCCACCAGAACGCATAAGATCTGATACATCGGAGTCAATTCTCCGCGCTATAATCGGGCAATCCTATCTGCCCAATTCTACGAGTGCTACGGTACACGACGTGAATGAATCAAAGCGTTCAAGCACGTGGCGATGACCGGCACGCTGCGCACCACTCAATCCTGATACCGAAGCGCCGAACGCCTATTCCGCCAGTTCAGGCCACGGCACGATGGTCGATTTCACCGTCTTCATCGCCATCGCGTCCGCCACTGCGCGGCCGATCCCCTCTTCGGTGAACGGATAGATCGTCTGCATCTCCAGCCACGGATACTTATCGCGCGTGCGGTAGAGCATATCGACGCCGAGCGGCAGATCGTTGCCGGTAAAACCCCAGGAGCCGAGCACGTTGAGGTCCTTGGTGCAGATACGATGCCATGACGTCATGATCGAACCGGCATCGGTGAACTGACCCATCTCGACATAGGTACCGCCGTCGCGCAGCATCTCGATGCCTTCCGGGCCCGCGCTCGGATGCCCGGAGCAATCCATCACCAGATCGGCGCCGAAGCCGCCGACGATTTCGCGAACGCGTGCAATCCGCTCCTCCGGCGTCTTGACCTCGTCGATATTGACGGTGGCTTCCGCACCGAACTTGCGCGCCAGTTTAAGCCGTGGCGTCTCGGGCGCGCCGACGCAGATCACGCGGCTCGCACCCATCTCGCGCGCGGCGGCGACGGCGAGAATGCCGATCGGGCCCGAGCCCTGAATAACAACCGTGTCGCCCCATTTGAATCCGCCGGCGCGCGTAGCGCGATTGAAGGCGCGGATGCAGGACGTCAGCGGCTCGCTGAGCGCGCCGAGCCGTAGCGACATGTCATCGGGCAGCTTGTAGATCTTGGTGCCGGGCAGCATGTCGAGATCGACATAAACGTATTCCGCCCATCCGCCCCACAGGTGCGGCGCCTTGTCGAAACCGAGATAGCGTCCATAGTACACCGGAGTCAGGCACTTGTTGGCGCTCTCCGGATAATGAATGCAGTAGTAGCAGTGACCGCAAGGCATCAGCGGCGGAATCATCACCTTCGATCCGACGGTGAGCGGCTTGCTCATGAAGTCTTCCGTGAATTCGCTGCCCGCCTCGACGATGACACCGCCGATCTCATGGCCGAGCGTAAAGGGCCACGGCAGCTTCTTCGGCCAATGACCCTTCAATATATGGAGGTCGGTGCCGCAGACCCCGCAGGCGCCGACCTTGAGCAGCGCCGCTTTCTTCGGGATTTTGGGCCAGGGCACGGACCGAATGACCGGCGTTGCGCCAGGACCGTCGTACGTACAGACGCGAATCTGCTCCATGTGCTGCTCTTCCGTCCTCTAACCTGTTCGGGAAAGCTACGGGACCGGCGCGGCATTGCCAATCCCGGGTTGATTGCAGTTCAACATCTATCTTCGGCCAACGGTCGCATGGCAAACCGCTCCTTTGCTAACGTTGCATTAACCCTGAGAGCCGTAGGGTTTACCAATACCGAATACCGGTCGACCGGTGCAGCACTCATGGCGTTAGCGCAGAAAACATTAAATCTTCCGGTCCCGGATGAGCGCCGGCGATTTCAGCGCGTGAAAATTCACCTGCTGGGCCGCTACATGCTGCCGGACCGGCGGGAGTTTCCGTGTCAGATCGTCAACATGTCGCCGGGCGGACTGGCGATGC
>JAFEFK010000080.1 GCA_018240625.1 Pseudomonadota bacterium | reverse complement strand
GCTGATGCTCAACTCCGACCGCTATCTCGAACTTTACCTCGGCATCGCCTGGGCCGGTGCGGTGATCGTGCCGACCAACATTCGCTGGAGCCACGCCGAGATCGAGGATTCCCTGCACGACTGCCGCGCGTCGATGCTGGTCGTGGACAAAGCCTTCGCGACCATGGGCCAGGCGCTGGCAAAGACCGTTGGGCTGACGCTGGTCTATGCCGACGACGATGCGGCGCCTTCCGGCGCCCTGCATTACGAAACCCTGATCGAACAGGCCGAAGCCGTTCCGGACGCCATGGCCGATCGCGCGGACCTCGCCGGGATTTTCTACACTGGCGGCACCACGGGCCGTTCCAAGGGCGTGATGCTGAGCCACGCCAACCTCGTCAGCAATGCGCTGCACATGCTGGCCGAAGGCCTGCTGTTGGATGGCTCGGTCTATCTTAACGCCGCGCCGATGTTCCATCTCGCCAACGGCGCCGGGATGTTCTGTTCGCTGATCGGCGGCGGCACCAACGTTGTGATCCGCTCTTTCACACCAGAGGGTGTGATGAATGCGATCGCCCGCAACAAGGTGACGGTGACGCTGCTGGTGCCGACCATGATCCAGATGCTCGTCGATCATCCCGGCATAAGCGCCGCCGACATGTCCTCGCTCAAGCGCATCATGTACGGTGCTTCCCCGATCAGCGAGGCCCTGCTCAATCGCGCCATGGCCGCCCTGCCCGGCACCGAGTTCAACCAGCTTTACGGTATGACCGAAGTGGCGCCGGTCGCCACGCATCTGACCTGGGATCAGCATATCAATCCCGAGGCCCGCAAGAAGAACCGGCAGCGTGCCTGCGGCCGCGCTGCGATCGGCTGCGAGGTCCGCATCGTCGATGCCGACCACAAGCCGGTGCCATCAGGCACTGTCGGCGAAGTCGCGGTGCGCGGCCAGAACGTGATGATGGGGTACTGGGAGCGCCCCGAAGAAACCGCGAAGGCCGTGATCGGCGGCTGGATGCACACCGGCGACGGTGGCTACATGGATGAGGAAGGCTACGTCTATCTGGTCGATCGCGTGAAGGACATGATCATTTCAGGCGGCGAGAACGTCTATTCCATGGAAGTCGAGAACGCCGTCACCCAGCATCCGGCGGTGTCGCAATGCGCGGTGATCGGCGTTCCCAGTGAGCAATGGGGCGAGACCGTCCACGCGTTTGTGATCCCGAAGCCCGGCACGAACGTCAATGCCGCCGAGATCATCGCCTTCTGCAAGGAGAAGATCGCGCATTACAAGTGTCCGCGCAGCGTCGATATTCGCAGCGAGCCGTTTCCGCTGTCGGGTGCCGGCAAGGTGCTGAAGCGCGAGTTGCGCCGGCAGTACGCGGAGGTCGCGACGCCTGCGGCCGCCAAGGCGGGATAGCTCCTTTTCCCGCACGAACGCCGATAAGCTCGCTCAGGATGCTGCGGACATTGCAGTCTTTCGCGCGGGAAGTGTCATCGCGGCTACGCCGGCGACGACGCACACGAGACCTGCCCATGCCGTGACCGGCAGGCTTTCCCCGAGAAACACGACGCCGAGCGCCACGCCGATCGGTACACGCAGATAGGCTTGGGCAGTTGTGCCGACTGAACCCAAAGTCTGGATCAGCCGAAAATAAATGACGAAGGCGAAAGCGGTCGAGAACACTGACAGACCAAGCAGCGCAAGAACCGACTCCGTCGATGGCGACAGTGTCCATGGCCGGTCGACTGCGAGACTTAAGGGAATCAGGATAGCAGCGCCCGACAGCAGCGATCCCGTTGCCGGGATCATGGGATCGAGCCCCTTGAAAGTCCGGCTGTAGATTGCCGCACCGGCATAGCACACGGTCACCGCCACGATCGCAAGCTGCGCGGCGAATTGAGCGCCGATGCCGTTCAGCGCCTGCACGCCGACGATCAGGCAAATACCCGCGAGCCCGGCAAGCACGCCGAACAGTTTGCGCGCCGTCGCAGGTTCATGACGGGTGATTACCACGGTCAGCAAGAAGGTAAAAATTGGCGAGGTGGAATTGAGAATAGTCGCAAGCCCGGCGTCGACCGAACGCTCCGCCCAGGCGATCAGCGTGAACGGAATGACGCTGTTGAGCGCTGCCTGAAACAGAAAACTTCGCCATATATCCCGCCCTCGGGGCATACGAACACCGCGCCATCGCATCACCGCAAGCAGCAATCCTCCCGCAAACATGGTGCGTACCGCGATCAGCGTCAGCGGCGGAATGGTTTCGACACCGATCTTGATGAAAGTATAGGAAGCACCCCAGAGCGTTGCGAGCAACAAGAGCAGGGCATAATCGACAACGCGAGGCGATACCCATGCCGTATCGCCAGTACTATCCAGTTTCAGCCTGATCGATTTCGGTTCCATTGCATCGCATTCCGTTGAACATCGCGTCGCGCGACCAACGTGCAATGTAAGGGATCGTTCACGCCGATGCTTCGTCAGGCATCGAACTATGCTTGGGGAGTCCTCGGCCACCTCTGCGCCAGGACATCGGCGGCGTCAGACGCGGCCGAACTCAAACACGTCACCGTCGTAGCCGGCCTCGATCGGAATGCGCAACTCGCGCCTGTGCTCGTCGAGCTTCCGCATGACCGGCATCACCGTGACCACGGGCTTGCCGCGCGCCTCGTCCAACGCGGCGGCAACGGCCGGCTGTTTGGACAGCTTGATCAGGTTGCGCGTGGTCGGAAACGGCAGCTTGAAGCGGCCGGTGTCGTTGCCGGCCAGTGCGTCGCGCGGCGTCACCCAGATCGAATCCGTTGACTCCCGGCCGTCATGCGTG
>JAFEFK010000809.1 GCA_018240625.1 Pseudomonadota bacterium | reverse complement strand
TGCAGGGGATCCTCGCACCGATTCAGTTCGCGGTCTTCCTCGTCAGCTTGTTTCTGGTCGCGCGCTATCTCTCAACAGGGGACGGATTGGCGACGGCAGCGGCGTCTGTCGTCCTCAAGACTGTTTTGCTTTACGCGATCATGATCACGGGTTCGATCTGGGAGCGCGAAGTTTTCGGCTGCTATTTGTTTGCGCCGGCGTTTTTCTGGGAGGACGTTTTCAGTTTTGTGGTGCTGGCGTTGCACACCGCTTATCTCGTTGCACTCTTCGCGAACGTCGGCACGCCACGCCAGCAGATGCTGCTCGCGCTGGCGGCCTACGCATCCTATTTCGTCAATGCGACGCAGTTCATTCTGAAACTGCGTGCGGCACGCCGCGACGAGCGCATCGCATTGTCTCTGGTTTCCACGACGACCGGGAGCCAGGCATGAATGCGCATGTACAGGGATGCATGGTCGGTGCGGAGATCGCGCCCAAGCCGGTCCGGCGCGAGAGCGGCCAGCGTGAGGTGTTTTGCGGCTTGACTGGGATCGTCTGGCTGCATCGCAAGATCCAGGATGCATTCTTTCTGGTGGTGGGATCGCGCACCTGTGCACACCTGATCCAGTCCGCCGCCGGCGTCATGATATTCGCGGAGCCCCGGTTTGCGACCGCGATCATGGAAGAGAAAGATCTCGCAGGGCTCACCGACGCCAATGACGAACTCGACCGAATCGTAACGCAACTGATCGCGCGACGTCCGGATATTCGGTTGCTGTTTTTGGTCGGCTCTTGCCCGTCGGAGGTGATCAAGCTGGATTTGTCGCGGGCCGCACTGCGGCTGTCGCAGAAGCTTTCGCCGGGTGTACGTATTCTCAATTACTCCGGCAGTGGAATCGAGACAACATTCACGCAAGGCGAGGATGCATGTCTCGCCTCGCTCGTTCCTGCAGCACCCCCCCTTGGAACGGGCGAGGACCAACTTCTTGTGGTGGGAGCGCTGGCCGATGTGGTCGAAGACCAGTTCGTCCGGCTGTTCAACGCGTTGGGCATCGGCCCGGTGCAATTCCTGCCGCCACGCCGTTCGACGGCACTTCCGGGCGTGGGGCCGAATACAAAATTTCTCCTGGCCCAACCGTTCCTGGCCGACACGGCACGAGCGCTGGAAGCCCGGGGTGCAACCCGCCTGACGGCGCCGTTCCCGCTCGGCGTAGAGGGAACGACCACGTGGCTGCGTGCTGCGGCTGACTCTTTTGGCGTCGAACGGTCGCTGTTTGAAGCAGTCACGGCGCCGCATCGTGCCCGCGCTCAACGTGCGTTGACGCGCTATCGCAATGAACTCGCCGGTCGCAGCGTTTTTCTGTTCCCGGATTCCCAGCTTGAAATTCCGCTGGCGCGTTTCCTGTCGCGCGAATTGTCGATGCAACTGATCGAAGTGGGAACGCCCTATCTGCACCGCGAGCATCTCGCCGAAGAGCTCAGGCTGCTGCCGTCCGATATCGCGCTGACCGAAGGGCAGGATGTCGACCTGCAACTGGATCGCTGCCGCGCTACGCGGCCCGATCTCGTGGTGTGCGGACTCGGGTTGGCCAATCCGCTGGAAGCCGAAGGCATCACTACCAAATGGTCGATCGAGCTCGTGTTCACCCCGATCCAGGGCTTTGAGCAGGCCGCCGACCTCGCGGAGTTGTTCGCGCGCCCGCTCGTCCGCCGCGCAAAGCTGGTGGCCTGACATGCAGCTCACCGTCTGGACATATGAAGGACCTCCCCACGTCGGTGCGATGCGCGTCGCGACGGGAATGGAAGGTTTGCATTACGTCTTGCACGCCCCGCAGGGAGACACTTACGCGGACCTGTTGTTCACGATGATCGAACGCCGCGACCGGCGGCCGCCTGTGACCTACACGACATTTTCCGCGCGCGATCTCGGCGGCGATACGGCAGAGCTTTTCAAGACCGCGGCGCAAGGCGCTTATGACCGGTTCAAGCCGCAGGCGATGATCGTCGGGGCTTCCTGCACGGGCTCGCTGATCCAGGACGATCCAGGCGGTCTGGCGCAGGCGCTCAATCTTCCCATTCCCGTCGTGACAGTTGACCTGCCGGCTTATCAGCGCAAGGAGAATTGGGGCGCAGCCGAGACGTTCTACCAGCTCGTGCGCGCGATCGCGGGGCCCTTCGCGCCGCCGCCGGGCGTCCCGCGCGCGCCGCGCGCCGCCGGGACGCGGCCATCCTGCAATTTGCTCGGGCCGACGGCGCTTGGTTTCCGTCATCGCGACGATATCACCGAGATTACCTCGCTGCTGGCCAGGCTTGGCATCGATGTGAATGTCACGGCGCCGATGGGTGCGACGCCGGTTGACCTTGCGAGGCTCGGCGAGGCTGATTTCAATGTCATTCTCTATCCGGAGATTGCCGGGCAGGCGGCAGCCTGGCTGCAGCGAACCTTTGGACAGCCGTCAACCAAAACCGTTCCCATCGGCGTTTGCGCAACGCGCGAGTTCATCGAAGAGGTAGCAAAGCTCGCCGGCATCGACGCATCCGCGACGCTTGCCGCAAGTTCGACACGGTTGCCATGGTACTCGCGCTCGGTCGACTCGACCTATCTCACCAGCAAACGGGTTTTCATCTTTGGCGATGCGACGCATGCCGTCGCCGCTGCCCGTATCGCGTCCGATGAACTCGGTTTCAAGGTGGTCGGGCTCGGGACCTACAGCCGCGAATTCGGCCGCGAGATTCGCGAAGCCGCCAAGAAATATGGCATCGAGCCGCTCATCACGGACGATTATCTGGAAGTAGAGGCTCAAGTCGCTGCGCTGCAGCCGGAACTGGTGCTGGGCACGCAGATGGAGCGTCACATCGCCAAGCGCCTCGGTATTCCCTGCGCGGTGATCTCGGCCCCTGTCCATGTGCAGGATTTTCCGGCGCGCTATGCCCCGCAGATGGGATTCGAAGGTGCCAACGTGATCTTCGATACCTGGGTGCATCCCCTGATGATGGGCCTGGAAGAACATCTGCTGGCGATGTTCAAGGACGACTTTGAATTCAAGGACGGCGCCAGTCCGTCACATCTTGGTACGGGACATGCGGTCGCCGATCAACCGTCACAGCGGGTGGAATCCGTGCGTGCGTTGGACGCGACGTCCGAGATCGCCGCGACCTGGGCGGCTGACGCGGAAAAAGAACTGCACAAGATCCCGTTCTTCGTACGCGGCAAAGCGCGCCGCAACACCGAACGCTTCGCCAATGAAAACGGCGTTGCGACCATAACCATCGAGACGCTTTACGATGCCAAAGCGCACTTCGCCCGCTGACGCGACGCCCGTTCGGGTCGTCGTCGTGACCATGGACAGCCATCTGTCCGGTGCGGCCGCGCGTGCGCAGAAGTTGTTGAAGCGTGATTTCCCCGGACTGGAGCTGTCGGTTCACGCGGCCGATGAGTGGGGCAGCGACGACGCGGCGCTGGCGCGTTGCAAGGCCGAGATCGCGCGTGGCGATATCGTGATCGCGACGATGCTGTTCCTCGACGAACACGTCCGCGCGGTGATGCCTGCGCTGGCCGCCCGCCGCAACGATTGCGACGCGATGATCTGCTGCATGTCGGCCAGCGAAGTCGTCAAGCTGACCCGGGTCGGCAAGTTCGACATGAGCGGAGAGGCGCTCGGTGCGATCACCTGGCTCAAGAAGTTGCGCGGCAACCGCAAGGGAGCGAGCCCCGGCGGCAAGGGCGAGATGAAACTGTTGCGGCAGTTGCCCAAACTGCTGAGGTTCATTCCGGGTACCGCGCAGGACATGCGGGCCTATTTCCTGACACTGCAATATTGGCTGGCCGGGTCGGAACAGAATATCGCGAACATGGTTCGCCTGCTGCTGGATCGCTACGCTAGCGGACCGCGCCGCGGACTGCGCGGGTTGGCCAAGGCGCAGGCCCCGATCGAGTATGCCGACATCGGCGTCTATCACCCGCGTATCAAGGGACGGATCGCCGAGACCGTGGATCGGCTGCCGCCGATCGCAAACGAAAAAGGCATCGTCGGCGTTCTGCTGTTGCGCTCTTATCTGCTCGCTGGAAACGCCGGCCACTATGACGGCGCGATAGCCGCCCTCGAAGCCCGGGGATTGCGTGTCATTCCCGTGTTTGCCAGCGGTCTCGACCAGCGGCCGGCGATCGAGCGCTACTTCATGAAGGACGGCCGCAGCATTGTCGATGCGGTGGTCTCGCTCACCGGGTTCTCGCTGGTCGGCGGCCCCGCCTATAACGACTCCAAGGCGGCCGAGGATATTCTGGCTCGGCTGGACGTGCCGTATCTGTCGGCGCATCCCGTCGAATTCCAAACCCTGGAACAATGGGGTGCGTCGGATCGCGGGCTTATGCCGGTGGAAAGCACCATTATGGTCGCGATCCCCGAGCTTGATGGTGCTGCGGGCCCGATGGTGTATGGCGGACGCTCGGACGGCGCCGGCGTTCCCTGTACGGGCTGCGAGCGGGCCTGCACCTTTGCCCGCTCCGATACCGGCGGCGACATGCATGTCTGCAGCGAGCGCGCCGATATGCTGGCGTCGCGGACTGCGCGGCTGGTTGCGATGCGCCGTTCCGAGCGGCGGGATCGCAAGGTCGCGATCATATTGTTCAACTTCCCGCCCAATGCGGGCAATACCGGCACCGCAGCGTTCCTGTCGGTGTTTGAATCCCTGCATCGGACGCTCGCCGCGATGAAACGCGAGGGCTATCAGGTCGATGTACCCGCAAATGCAGACGCATTACGGGAGCGGATCGTGGTCGGCAATGCCGCACGCTTTGGTGCGGACGCTAACGTTCACGTCAGGATTCCGGCGAGTGATCATGTTCGATCGGAGAAATGGTTGCGGCAGATCGAGGCGCAATGGGGGCCGGCGCCTGGCAAGCAACAGAGCGATGGCAATTCGATTTTCGTGCTCGGCGAGCGCTTCGGCAACGTTTTCGTCGGCATTCAGCCTGCCTTCGGATACGAGGGCGATCCGATGCGGCTGCTGTTCGAGAAAGGTTTTGCGCCGACGCACGCGTTTTCAGCATTCTATCGCTGGCTGCGCGAAGACTTCTGCGCCAGCGCGGTGCTGCATTTCGGCACCCATGGCGCGCTCGAATTCATGCCGGGTAAGCAGGCGGGATTGTCCGGTGCATGCTGGCCGGACCGCATGATCGGCGACTTGCCGAATTTTTATCTCTATGCATCCAACAATCCGTCAGAGGGCACGATTGCAAAGCGGCGTTCGGCGGCCACTCTGATCAGCTATCTGACGCCGCCGGTCGCGCATGCTGGTCTTTACAAAGGACTGGTCCAACTGAAGGCCTCGATCGCGCGCTGGCGCGGCCTTAGCCTCGAGGATGGCGATGAACAGGCCGCCCTTGCGGTCCTGATTCAGGCTCAGGCGAGCACGCTGGAATTGACGCAAGCCGAACCCGCGTGGATCGATCGAGCCGAGGCTATCGGCAAGCTTTCGGACGCCGTGCTCGAACTTGAATACACGCTCATTCCAAACGGCCTCCATGTCGTCGGCGAAGTGCCATCGGATGAACAACGCGTCGAAATGCTGCAGGCAGTGGCCGATGCATCGCGTGGCGTGCGCCCTGACAAATCCGTGCTCGAAGCAATCGTACATGGCGATGCGCCCGAAGCATTGGTTGCCAACGACGATGCTTCGCTACCACTCTACAAGGAGTTGGCCGATATCGACCGCACCTTGCAGCAGGATCACGAGATTCCAAGCATTCTCGATGCGCTTGATGGCAAATTCGTGCGGCCCGCACCGGGCGGCGATTTGCTGCGAACGCCGGCTATCTTGCCGACCGGCCGTAATCTGCACGGCTTCGATCCGTTCCGGATCCCAAGCGCCTTTGCCGTGCAGGACGGTGCGCAGCAAGCACAGAGGCTGATCGACAAGCATCTCGCCGAAGGACATGAGCTACCCGAGTCAGTTGCGATCGTGCTGTGGGGCACCGACAATCTCAAGAATGAGGGCGCGCCGATCGGACAGGCATTGGCCCTGCTCGGGGCGAAGCCGCGCTTCGATGGCTACGGTCGCTTGACCGGAGCGGAGTTGCTTCCGCTTGATCAATTAAGCCGGCCGCGGATCGATGTGATCATTACCATGTCCGGCATCTTCCGCGATCTGCTGCCGCTGCAGATCAAGCTGCTAGCCGAAGCTTGCTTCCTCGCCGCGTCCGCCGAG
>JAFEFK010000808.1 GCA_018240625.1 Pseudomonadota bacterium | reverse complement strand
GGTCAGCATGATGTGATAGCCGCCGGGAGCCAGGGTCACCTTCTGACCGGGCGCAATCGCAATCCCTCCCTCAACCGGCCGCATCGTCATCACGCCGTTGGTGGTCTTCATCTCGTGCACTTCAGCCTGTCCGAGCGGGCTCGACAGGCCGACGAGACGATCGGCCGCCGTTCCCTTGTTCTCGATGGTCAGATAGGCGGCGCCGACTTTCGCGCCCGGAGGCGTCGCGCGGCTCCAGAGGTCGGTCAGAAGGAGGTCGCCAACCTTCATTTCGTGACTAGACGCAACCGTTGCCCCCGCCAGCATCATCATCAGGATCAGCGCCATCGTTCGGACGATCGATTTCATCGTATTCTCCATTTCAAGTTTCGATTTCGTCTTGGCCGGTGTCGGACGACACGTAAAGCCAAGCTTGCGTTGCGGGCGTTCTTCTTGGATCGGCATGCCAATACTTCCGCGTGACCTGCTCAGAAGTTGTATTTCGCGGCAAGGACGTAGGTCCTTCCGGGAAACGGATGAAACAGAAAATACTGCTCGTTGAAGAGATTATCGATACCGGCATCGAACGAGAGATTTTTTGTCGCGTTGTAGTGCACCTTCGCGTCCACGACGATGTAATTGTCGAACGCGCCGTACACATGGGAAACGATGTCCGTATTATCCAGCGTCGAAACCTGCTTGCCGCTGTAGCGTGCCGCGACGGTGTAGGCCCAGCTCTCGTTCGGACGATAGGTCACACCGAATTTCGCGCGCCAGTCCGGCACATAGGGCACGCGTTTGCCCACCACCGTGTCGGGCTTACCCGTCAGCGGATCGGTGCCCGCCCACGTCGGGTCCGAAATGATGCGGGAATTGACATAAGTGATGCTGCCGAACACCTGCAATCCCCTGACCAGCACGTTGTTCTTGTCAGCGGCCACCTCAATGCCCTGCATTCCAATCGCCGCAACATTTCCAATTGTCGTTGTCGGGACCTGGGCTCCGGTGAGCGGATTCGTGACGAGGTTGGTTTGCGAGATCATCGCGTTGTCGGTCCGCTCCCTGAACAGCGTCAGCCGGATGCGTCCATCGCTCCAGTGACGCTCGATATTCAACTGGCCGTTCAGATCACGCTCGGGCGCAAGGTTAGGGTTGGCAAAGGTCGCCACGCCGCCAACGGAGATGTTCTGGTACAGCTCGGTTACCGTCGGATAGCGATAGGCTTCGCCAAAATTGGCGGTGATGTTCCAATCCTTGTTCGGATCGTACGAGAGCGACGCTTTTGGCGAGAAATTCGTGGATGCGAGCGGCGGCTGATTGATCGTTGAGGTCGACGTGATGACGCCAGCCGAACTCGCCATCGTATTCAGATTGAACCCATCCTGGGCGCGCCAGCTCTCGAGACGGCCGCCGAGCGTCAGCTTCAAATTAGGGACGATCTTCCAGGCATCCTGAAACCAGAGCGCGCCGGTACGTGTTTCGCCTGACCCCTGCGCGTAAAGCTGACCGGTCCCCGTCGAGGACGTTGCGTTCCAGATGGAGGACGCAAATACCGGATTTTCGAAATTATAGCGGTCGCCATGGAGGCCGAAGCTGATTTCATGCGGGCCGCCGTAGCCGAACGGACGCCATATCCCTTTCGCATCGGCATTCTGCCAGTTGGTCCCGTCATTTCGCGTGATCTTGCCGTTGCCTGAATAGCCGGCCCCCGTCGCGGATACCGTGTACGGATTAAGCATGACGTCCTGGAGATAGTTGTAGCTCGAAGCCGAAAGGTCGAAGTCGTAGATGCCTTTGGTATCGCTTCGGAGTGAGATCGCATTGCTCACGTGAGTTTCGTCCCACGTGTACTTGTTGCTGGCGAACGACGCGATGCCCGCAAACGTCGGCAAGCCCGTCGCAACGCTGCGCAAATAGGTCTGCGGATCGGAAGTCTGGACGTTGTTCCAAACGCCGAACGAATAGGTCGCCTGCACAAGCGGTGTCACGTCGTAGGCCAGCTTGAAATTGCCCGACGTCTGCTGCGAATGAACCAGCGCGCCGGTGCCTATGACATCGGCTTCGATTCCCTGCTTGTTCAAGGCCGAAAACGCTCCCGTTGTGCCGGCCGGAATTCCCTTGTTGGTCGTGTAGGTCAGCGGCTGCTGATAGCTATCCTGATAGGTCGCGCTGAGGAGCCAGGACATTTTGCCCTGACGGTCGCCGACGACCGCGCTGGTCTGGCTGCTGACGTAGGTGTCCTTGGTGCCGTACTGTCTCCACGGCATGACCGACACGGTCTGTTTGACGCTGGCAATCAGGTGGTCCGGCATCTTCGTCGTAAAGATCAGCACGCCGCCGATCGAGTTGCCGGGATAGGCCGCAGCGAAAGGACCATCGAGAAAATCGACCCGCGCAATCGCTTCCGGCGCGATCAGGTTCCAATGCGGAGAGCCGTTCTGGTTATTGTTGGCGATAAGCGCCGAAATCAGCAGGTCGTCGTAATAGATCAGCGACCGCGCGCTTGAATTAAGCCCCCAGGTGCGGGTTGCGAGAACTGCCTGATTGTCGCCGTCGTTGCGTTTCCGCACGAAGAGACTCGGCATGTATTTCACGGCGTCTTCCGCGTCCTTGAGGCTGATCGTCTCGTCGATCTGCTTGGCGGTGATGCTGTGGGATTCCTGCGGAAGCTGAAAGCGCTGCTTGAGCGGTGGCGCTCCCACCAAAGCGTTCAGGTCGGCACCGGCAGGCGGCGACGGACTGTCCGTGGCGGTCCTGATGACCACACGGGCACGCGCCTGCGCCGCAGTCTGCCGGCGAGGCTTTTTTGCGGCGCGCCCAAGCGGCTTTTGGCTTGGCGCCTCCACCGTGATGGACGGCAGCATCTGGTCCGGCGTTTGCGCGGAAGCGAGAACAGGCCATCCTGACAGCACGCAGCAAAGCACCAACGTGCTTGCGCCGCATGACGCTTGGAAACGAAACATTTGATTGTCCTGACACCGGACATTGCCGGCTTACTCAGCTCGATGGCCGCGCGGATGTGAACCTGCGGTCGCGAAGGAGGCTTGGATCAGGAGAAAGATGGCGGCGCGCGCGCTTGCGCTGGGGAGGCGTTGCGACGGGCCAACGAATTGTCGACGGCCTCGAACCATACGATGCGTTGCGGTAAAACGGCGG
>JAFEFK010000807.1 GCA_018240625.1 Pseudomonadota bacterium | reverse complement strand
GTCAGACGGCGGTGGTGACGGCTTCGGCGCCGTAAGTGCACCGGTGTTCGATATCACCGGCAAGTTGATCATGGCCCTGACAGTGTTTGGTCGCTCAACACGCGTCGACGCGAAACCAAATGGAGCACTTGGAAAACTCGTCGCCGATACCGCAGCCGAACTATCGGCCTCGCTCGGATACCACGGCGCGCACGGGCGTTAGATTGGCCTGCCCCACGGAGCGGTACCACGGCTCATGTTAGAGTCCGGCCGTGATCGGCCAGCATTTGGCCTGGCCGGAGCGAAGCACAGGCCAGGCCAGATGCTGGCGGGAAGATCGTTTCTGGTGCCGGCGGCCGATAGCCGAGCGAGGAGCGCGGCGTAACGTTGTCGTAGTAACGCCGCCATCGCTCGAATTATGGAGCAACGGCACCAAGTTCGGGGCTGGTCGCGGCCGGCTGATTTCGGCTTCAATGCAGCATGGCCGATCAGCTCATCATTCAAATGTTCAAGCAAAAGCGCGCCGAGATCAGCGGCATGATTGCTGCCTACCAAGCCAAGATCGAGCAGGCTCAGCACGAACTTGCGTACATCAATGCTGTGCTCCGTCTCGTCGAGGGTGGTGAGCAAGAGCGCGCTCAGTCTTCACTCGCGCGAAGACGGGGGCCTGTCCATCGTCCCCCGGGGGGAGAATTTGCGCCCATCAGCCTGACCACACTTAGAAGCCTTGCCCGACGCAGCTAGTCTAAAACGCGGCTGGTCATATCGTCAAGTACGCCCAGACGCACAACCTCATCGGACACCTGCGCCGAGGCAACGCCGCCGAAGGCGCTAACCACCGAAATTATCAGCACGCCCCAAATAGCCCTTCTCATCGCTTCTCAAGCAGCGGTACGTTGAAGATGTTTCATCCTGCGTATTTCGCAAAAATTGGACAGCAATTTTGCTAACTGACGGACAGCTGGGGTAAGGGCTTTTGGTTACCTGGTTGTTGAGGTCAACCGGGATTCGTTTCGCTGTTTTCGACGTCGGTCAAGGGGCGCGCGGATTTTTTCCTTCGCATGCTGTCGCCTTCAAGGGCGATACGGTGGGAGTTGTGTATGATCCTCAGGAAGCTGGGCACCTATCTCGGCCGCGTCATCCGCGACATTGGCCGCAAGATCGAAGGTGACGGCGGGCTC
>JAFEFK010000806.1 GCA_018240625.1 Pseudomonadota bacterium | reverse complement strand
TGGCGCAACCGGAACGGCGGATTTTTGCGCTGGAAGGCGATGGCTCGCTCTTGATGCAGCTCGGCTGCCTTTCCACTATCGCGGCGCTGTCGCCTAAAAATCTGACCATGATCGTGATGGACAACGGCATCTATCAGATCACAGGCGCGCAACCGACGCCGGCAGCGGCGGTAGCCGACATCGTCGCCATCGCCACCGGAAGCGGTCTCGGCAACAGCAGTTGGGCCGCCGACGAAGAGGACTTCGAGCGGCTGATCGAGACCTCGCTATCCGCGATCGGGCCGACGTTCATCGCAGTGCGCATCGACGATAAGCCCGGCGTTGGCACCACCGATCGCGATCCCGTGCAAATCCGGCAGCGGTTCATGACCGGCATTGGCGTGCGCAAGCAGATTTGAACTCAGGCTGCCCTCGCGCGGCCTTTGCACGGCCGCAAACTGTGCTATGCGCCAGCGATGAAAACTCTTTTACGCATAGGCGCGGCACTCCTGATCGCTGCGGTCATTTTCGCCACCCTCGGTCCGCCACGCTATCGCCCGCACTCCCCGCTCGGCCAGGATGGCGAACACGCCCTCGCCTTCGTGCTGGTTGGCCTCGCCGTCGGCCTCGCATTTCCGCAGCGACGGCTGTTGGTTGCAGCGGTATCCGTGGTCTTGATCGGCCTGCTCGAGATCGCACAACTGTGGGCGCCCGGCCGCCACGCGCGGCTGGAGGATTTTCTGGTCGACGCCTCGACCGCTTGCGTCGGGCTTGCGGTCGCCGCCGTGATCGGCTGGCTTGCCACGCGATGGCACGGATCAAGACCGCGGTAAGTTTCTCCAGTTTGCACACATGAGAATGCCGCCCGGCGAACCGGACGGCATCTTGAAATGTCCGAGTCTGACGAAGACGCCGGCCTTAGAGCAGGCCTGCGCCTCGTGCCCACTTGTATTTCGCGCCAAGCAGTTCCACCGGAAGCTCGGTGGAATAGGCGTAAGCCGGAATTCCGTTCTGGTAGAGATATTCGGCGGCTTCCTCGACCTCGACGTCGCCGGCCAGCGAGGCCACCATTGGCTTCTCAATGCCCTTGGCTTTCATCTCGTTCTTGATCTCAACCATGTTCTTCGCAAATACCATCGGCGGCGTAACGATGGTGTGCCAATAGCCGAGAATCAGCGAGTGGATGCGCGGATCTTCGAGACCGAGCTTAACGGTGTTGACGTAGGTGATCGGCGGCTCGCCACCGGTGATATCCACCGGATTGCCCGATGCGCCGAACGGCGGGATGAACTTGCGGAATGCCTTGTCGAGATCGTCAGGCATCGCCATCAGCGACAGACCGTTGTCGACCACCGAGTCCGACAACAGCACGCCTGAGCCGCCCGCACCGGTGATAATCAGGACGTTTTCGCCCTTCGGCGTCGGCAGCACTGGAATGCCGCGGGCAAATTCGAGAAGCTGACGCAGCGAGCGGGCGCGGATCACGCCTGACTGCTGGAACACGTCCTCGTAGATCTTGTCGTTACCGGCCAACGCGCCGGTATGCGACGAAGCGGCCTTGGCGCCCGCGGAGGTGCGGCCACCCTTCAGCACGACGACCGGCTTCTTTTTCGACACGCGCTTTGCGGCATCGGCGAAGGCGCGTCCGTCCTTGAGATCCTCGCAGTGCATCGCGATGATGTTGGTGTTCTTGTCCTGCTCGAAGAACGCGAGCAGATCGTCTTCGTCGATGTCGGACTTGTTGCCGAGACCCACGATCGCAGAGACGCCCATCTTCGCGGACCGCGAGAAGCCGATGATCGCCATGCCGATGCCGCCCGATTGGGACGACAGCGCGGCAGACCCCTTGACGTCGTAGGCCGTGCAGAACGTCGCGCACAGGTTCTTCCACGTGTAGTAGAAGCCGTAGATGTTGGGCCCCATCAGCCGCACGCCGTACTTCTGCCCGATCGCCTGGATTT
>JAFEFK010000805.1 GCA_018240625.1 Pseudomonadota bacterium | reverse complement strand
GAAGTCGCACGTCAGGAAGGATTATTCGACTGGCTGGCGACACACGCCGTTCGGCAGGCAAAGGGGTCAGCGAAGCGGCTGTTCCTCATCGTGTATGCCGTCGGCACTGTCGTGACCGTGTTCCTGTCGAACGACGCCACCGCCGTGGTGCTGACACCGGCCGTCTATGCGGCAGCGACCGCCGCGCGCGTCGAGCCGCTGCCTTATCTATTCATCTGCGCGTTCATAGCCAACGCCGCGAGCTTTGTGCTGCCGATTTCCAATCCGGCGAACCTCGTTATTTTCGGCGCGCAGATGCCGCCGCTTGGTCTGTGGCTGTACCACTTCCTGCTGCCATCGGTGGCTTCGATCCTTGTGACCTATGCGGCGCTTCGCTTCACGCAGCGCAGATCGCTGGATCAGAAAATCGCCGAAGACCTGGTCATGCAGCCGCTCTCGATCGGCGGCTCATGCGTCGCGATCGGCATCGGTCTGACGGCGGCCGCGCTTCTGACGGCCTCGGCGCTGGACTGGCAGCTTGGCCTGCCGACGTTCGTTGCGGGCGCAACCGTGACTGTCATCGTTCTCCTGATCAGCCGGCAATCGCCGTTGCCGGTGTTGCGGGATGTCTCCTGGGGCGTGCTTCCGCTGGTCGCCGGGCTGTTCATCCTGGTCGAGGGTGTCCAGCAGACAGGGATTTTGCAGGTGATGGTGCGGATGCTGCGCGAGGCCGCGGCAGCTTCGCCGCGGGAAACCGCTGCTAGTGCGGGCGCTATCGTCGCCTTCGCCTCTAATCTGCTCAACAATCTGCCGACCGGGCTCGTCGCAGCCAATGTCAGCCAGAATGCCGGCGTCCCGCTCAACATCACGGGCGGATTGCTGATCGGCGTGGATCTCGGGCCCAATCTTTCGGTCACCGGTTCGCTCGCGACCATTCTCTGGCTGATCGCGCTTCGGCGTGAGGGCGAGACCTTGACGGCGTGGCAGTTCCTGAAACTCGGAATCATCGTCATGCCACCGGCACTGCTGGCCGCCCTGCTGGCGTTGTCGCTAATCCCGTGACCTGCCCTCCTTAAATCGCAACGAAAATCATGCAGATTATCTGAACAGATAGACTTTACAGTTTGCCTGTATATATGATATCCAATTGGGCATGGCTGCAACACGGGACGACGGGCACATCCGCGCCTCAGCCCTGGCACAGGACCTCCGCGCTTTGCTGGGCAAGCTGAAGCGCCGGCTGCGCGAGCAGGCGAATGTTGGCGACTTCACACCTACTCAAGTGGCGGCATTGCTCCGCCTGGAAAAGGACGGCCCCGCCACGGCATCAACGCTCGCTCGTGCCGAGGGAATGCGTCCGCAGTCGATGGCTCCCGTCATCGCCGCGCTGGAGGGGGCCGGCCTGGTGAGCGGAGCGCCGGACCCGGTGGACGGGCGGCAGACGCTCATTTCACTGACCGACACCTTTCGCAAGCGGATCGAAGCAGATCGCGCGATGCGCCAGGACTGGCTGACGCGCGTCATCGAAGCGCGCCTGTCGCCGCAGGAACAGCACGACGTGGCAAAGGCCATCACCGCGCTCAAGCGGCTCGTCGACGAATGAACGCGGTTCACAGACGCTCCCGTCCCATCGCATCCGCTTCAAATCCGAAGGAGCTTCGATGGCTTTGACCACGCTCGATCCGAACACCGCGCTCGTCGTTATCGACCTGCAGAAGGGTCTCGTCGGCCTGCCTGTGATCGATCCCATCGGCGACGTCATCGCGCGGGCCTGCGCTCTGGCCGACTCTTTCCGCGCGCGTGGCCTGCCGGTGGCCCTCGTCAATGTCGCCGGCGGCGCGCCGGGTCGCACGGAACAGCCGCGGCAAACGGGACCGCGTCCGGACGGGTGGACCGACCTCATCCCGGAGCTGAATCGGCAACCCGGCGACCTCGTTGTGACGAAGCGGACCTGGGGCGCCTTCGCCAGCACCGATCTCGAAGCGCAGCTAAGAGCACGCGGCGTCACCCAGGTCGTGATCGCGGGCGTGGCGACCGGAACCGGCGTCGAGTCGACGGCGCGCCAAGCCTACGAGCAGGGCTTCAACGTCACTCTCGCCATCGACGCCATGACCGACACGCGTCCGCAGGCACACGATTACAGCATCAAAAACGTCTTCCCGCGCCTCGGCGAGACCGGCACCAGCCAGGCGATCATCGATCTGCTGCCGGCAAGGAGCGTCTGAGATGCCGATGTCTGGGATACCGATGTCTGAGATACCCTGGCTTTCGCTCCTATCTTATTTCTTCGGCGGCATCTTCCTCGCCAACGCGATTCCCCATCTCGTGAGCGGCATGATGGGCAGGCCGTTTCAAAGTCCCTTCGCCAAGCCGCGGGGGGAAGGACTCTCCTCGTCGACCGTCAATGTCCTCTGGGGCTTTTTCAATATCGTCGTCAGCTATGCCCTCATCTGTCATGTCGGCGGTTTTGACCTGCAAAACACGGGTGACGTCATCGCTCTCGGTGCTGGCGGCTTGCTGATCGCGCTGTTTCACGCCCGGCACTTTGGCCGCTTCCACGGCGGCAACCGGCCAGAGACCCCATGAAGAACCCCGCGTCTGGCATCTTCCGGTCCTTGGGAGGTTTCAACTATCGGGTCTGGATCGCAGGCGCCTTCGTCTCCAACGTCGGCACCTGGGTGCAGCGGACGGCCCAGGACTGGCTGGTGTTCACGCAGTTGACCCATCATGACGCGTCGGCCGTCGGTCTGGTCATGGCGCTGCAGTTCGGGCCGCAACTCCTCCTGCTGCCCTGGACCGGCTTCGCCGCCGACCATTTCAATCAGCGCAAGCTCCTGATCGCCACACAAGCGACGATGGGCGCTCTTGCGCTGGCGTTGGGGGCCCTCACCGTCGTGGGCCTCGTTCAGCTCTGGCACGTCTACGTCTTCGCGTTCCTGTTCGGCAGCGCGGCGGCTTTCGATGCGCCGGTGCGCCAGACCTTCGTCGCGGAACTGGTCGGGGATGCAGACCTGCACAACGCGGTGGCGCTCAACTCGACGTCGTTCAATGCCGCGCGGATGATCGGCCCGGCCATCTCAGGCCTGGTCATCGCCGCGGTCGGCACCGGCTGGGCCTTTTTACTCAACGGCGCGTCTTTCGTCGCGGTCCTGATTTCCCTTGCCATCCTGCGCGTCGCCGAGCTTCGTCCGAATGCCAGGGCGCACCGGAGCAAAGGCAGCTTCACCGAGGGATTCCGCTATGTATGGGGACGTCCGGATCTCAAAGCCACCCTGGTCATGCTGTTCCTGATCGGGACCTTCGGCCTGAATTTCCCGATCTTCATCTCAACCATGGCGGTCAGCGTTTTCCATGCCGATGCGCGCGGATACGGACTTCTGTCGTCGATGATGGCCATCGGCACCGTGGCCGGCGCGCTATTGGGCGCCCGCCGCGAGAAGCCTCGGTTCTCGTTGCTGCTTGTTGGCGCTGCCGTCTTCGGGCTCGGCTGCACGCTCGCTGCTCTTGCGCCGAGCTATTGGTTCTTTGGCGGCGCGCTCGTCGTCATCGGTATCGCGGCTCTGACCGTCACCAGCACGTCCAACAGTCTGATGCAGCTTTCCACCGAGCCCGCCATGCGCGGGCGAGTGATGGCGCTTCGCGTCGGCGTAGCTCTGGGCGGCACGCCGATCGGCGCGCCGATCGTCGGATGGGTGGCCAATCATTACGGGCCGCGCTGGGCGCTCGGTGTCGGTGCAGCATCGGGTTTTACGGCGGCGATCGTAGCCATTTTCGCCTTGCTCCGCCGGGCGCCACGACCGTCGCGGACGGGCACTTAGCCGGCAAACGGCGCGTCACTCGCCGCCGGAGCCGCCCGCTACGATCTTCTCGCTCAGTTTCTGATCGACGACCTGCACGGTGTTGTCGATATCCGCATTGGGCATGTCGAGCTCATGCGAAATCAGCTTCACCAAGAGATCGACGCGCTCGATGAACGGCGCGCCGGCGGCGACCGCGCGCGCGGCCGACGAGGGCTTCAACAGGCTTTCCGCCGCCTTGGCGTATTTTTCGAACGGCACCTGATCGGCCGGGTCAGCGCCGAGTTTGCGCGCGACGGCATCGACGTGATCGTAGATCGCTTGCGAGCGCCTGAGGTCGCCGTGCACGGCGTCGCGGATCGACTGCGGCTCTTCCGGCGTGATGCAGCGATAATTACCGGTCAGCAGCATCGACCACTTGGCGAGCGGCACGAACAGCGATTCGAACACCTTCAGCTTCACCGGCACGTCCTTGCCGTCCAGCGTCACCGCGTCGATATCGGCTTCCAGCTCGCGCAGCAGCTTGTTGTGGGCCTCATCTTCAAACGCCGCCGCCTTGAAATTGGTCGGCAGGCCGACGTGAAGCACGTTCGCGGCCTCTTCCGGCGGACGGAAGGCTTGCGGGTCGGGCGAGCACAGCGACACCAGTCCGGGCTTGAAGCGCTCCCAGACCTGCGCGTTGGTATAGGCCTCTTCCAGGTCCATATCCGCCAGCGCGCCGATCCGCTTCAGATAGGGCAGCGGCGGCATGTTCATGATCGACAGGCACGGCAGACCGGACGCGGCGATCTTCACCATCAGGACGCGGATCGTGTGGTTGGTGTATTGCGGCTCCTGCATCGCCAGCGCGACCAGATCGTAGCGCGAGAGATCGACGTCCTGAGGCGGACTCGCGTCGAGTTTTCCGGGCAGATCGCGCGAGAAGATCGAGCGGTGGTTTGGTTCGTCGCGCAGCTTGATGCGGACTTCCGTGCCCTTGTCGTTGATGAGGGCCGCGGTGTTTTTCCGGCAGACCAGGGTCACATTGTGACCGGCCATCAGGAGCTTGGTTGCCAGCAGCGAGCCGTAGGAGGCTCCGAGGATCAATATATTACGCGCCATGCTCGCCCATCCGCTTCGGAAAATGCCCTTTCGGGCCGGGAAGCGTGGGTGTCTACCGCAAGCCGGCGGATGGCACAATGGATGGTGCAATGGAAGAGCGCGCTGCAGGTCGCTTTCGGGGAAATCGCAAGCTCCGCGAGGGAGAGCGCTCCCCACCCGCTCTCCTTCGCGGAGTTTATCATCGGGCCGGCTTCGCCGGACCCGTTGGCTCGGTCGAGCGACCTCCCCCTTTCAGGGAGAGGTAAAACCGCCACACGGCCATATGCGATAGCCCTACCTTATCCAAGGGAGGGAGAATCTCTAATCCGGCCGCACCATCTCGAACATGTTCTCGGGGCGGATCTCAAAATAGTCGCCGCGCCGGCCGGCGCGCACAATCGGCCGCGCCAGCGCGGTCTGGTAGACGCCGTCCTTGATGAACGTCTTGTCGATATGGACGGCGACGACTTCACCCAGCGTCAGCCAGCCCTGCACCTTCTTGCCGTCGGCGTCCTGCAACTGGATGATCTGCGTCAGCTTGCATTCGAACGACACCGGACTTTCGGCAACGCGCGGCACGTTGACGAGTTTGCCCGGCACCGCGGTGAGGCCCGCGATGGAGAACTCGCTGACGTCGCGCGCGACGTGCGCCGCGGTCGCGTTCATGTGCTTCGCCAGATCCATGGTGGCGAGATTCCACACGAACTCGCCGGTCTCCTGCACGTTGACGACGGTGTCCTTCCATGCGGTCGACGAAAACCCGATGATCGGCGGCGTGTAGTTGAAGCCGTTGAAGAAGCTGTAGGGCGCAAGGTTGACGTTGCCCTGCGGATCGCGGGAGGAAATCCAGCCGATCGGACGCGGGGCGATGATGGCATTGAACGGATCGTGCTTGAGGCCATGGCCGTTCTTCGGCTCGTAGTAGTGCAGGTCTTTCGGGCCGGTAGCGTCCATGAAGAGTTTCCTTTGCTTCCGTCATTGCGAGGAGCTCAAGGGCGACGCATATCGTCGTCCCGGAGCGACGAAGCAATCCAGTCACTGTAGCCTGGATTGCTTCGCTTCGCTCGCAATGACGATGCGCTACTTCCTGTTGCCCCGCGGCGCAAGACTCGCCAGGATGAAATCGATCATCTGGTCGATGTTCGGGCCGAACGGCTTCGCCATCGCTTCCGCGATCATTTGCGGGTGAAAGAACTGCTCCATCGCACAGCAGGTGCATATCGCCGCCAGCGGCACGTCTTGCGCCTCGAATTCTCCGCTCGCGACACCGTCCGCGATGACCTGTCCGATCAGCCCGATCACATGCTGCATGTGGGCTTTGCAGACGTCCCAGTTCTCCTCCATCGCGATCGCGACCATCTCGTGCAACTTGGAGTCGCCGACGTAGCGCTCGGCATTCATGTGATGGATCGTCGAGAGCAATTCGCGAAGCCGCAGCGCTGCGCGGTCATGCTTGCGCACGATTGTTTGCGCGGCGTCCTCGACCTCACCCATCAGGCGCCGCGCCACGCTTTGGTGAATCGCGCCCTTCGAATCGAAGAAGCGATAGACGTTGGCGGGCGACATCTTCAGCACTTTCGCGATGTCGGCCACGGTGGTCTTCTGGTAGCCGATCTCGCGGAACAGCTTTTCCGCGACGACGAGAATCCGTCCTCGCGTATCGGCCTCGGTATTTTCCGCAATCATCGCCATGTCAGGACTTCTATGTTCAATTATTCAGCCGCCGCGGCAAGCGGAAAAGCGGGATGCAGATTGTCGTGATGCTGCGGCGCAAGATCGGCTTGCTCTCCGGGACCGCTTTCCTCGAGGTTTTTGCGGAACCAGAGCGCGTAGAGACCCGGCAGATACAGCAGCGTCAGGAAGGTTGCAACGAACAAACCGCCCATGATGGTGATGGCCATCGGGCCCCAGAACGCCGAGCGCGATAGCGGGATCATCGCCAGGATCGCCGCCAGCGCCGTCAGCACCACCGGCCGCGCGCGCCGCACCGTCGCTTCCACGATCGCCTCGCCGCGGGTCAGGCCGTGGGCCACATCGGCCTCGATCTGATCCACCAGAATGACCGCGTTGCGCATGATCATGCCAGCCAGTGCGATCAACCCGAGCAGCGCGACGAAGCCGAACGGCTGGTTCGCGACATTGAGCCCGAGCGACGCACCGACGATGCCCAGCGGCGCCGTGAGGAACACCAGGATCAGCCGCGAAAAACTCTGCAACTGGATCATCAGCAGAGTCAGCATCACGAGGACCATGAGCGGAAACAGCACGAAGATCGAGGCATTGCCCTTGGCGGATTCCTCGAACGCGCCGCCAGCCTCGATCCGGTATGCGGGCTGCAAACTATCGCGAATCTGCTGCAATTTCGGCGATATCTGATTGGTGACGTCGGGCGCCTGCACGCCGTCGACGACATCGGCCCGCACCGTGATCGCCATGTCGCGATTGCGCCGCCACAGGATCGGCTCCTCGTGGTCGTATTCGATCCTGGCGACCTGCGACAGCGGCACCGCGACGCCGTTGCGCGTTGTGATAGTGAGATCGCTGACGGCGGCGAGATCGAGACGCTCGGATGCCACCGCGCGCGCGACGACGCCGACCTTTTCGATGCCGTCGCGAACCGTCGTCACCGGCACGCCCGAGATCAGCATGGCGAGCGCCTGCGAGACATCCTGCGGCGTCAGCCCCAGCGCACGGGCGCGATCCTGATCGACCACGAGCTTGAGGTACGGCGTCTGCTCGTTCCAGTCGAGGTTCGGATCCTTCACATTCGGATTGGCGCGTACCACGTCGCGCACCTTGTAGGCGATATCGCGGACCACTTTGGGATCAGGGCCAATCACCCGGAATTGAACGGGGAAGCCGACCGGTGGACCAAAATTGAACCGGTCGACGCGGACCCGCGCCTCGGTCAGCGCGCCGTCATCGACCGCCTTTTCGATTCTAGCCTTGATCCGCTCGCGAGCCTCGACGTTCTTCGCCACGATCACGATCTCGGCAAAGGCCTCGTTCGGCAGTTGCGGATTGAGCCCGAGCCAGAAGCGCGGCGAGCCCTGCCCGACATAGGCGGTGTAGGTCGCGATGTCGTTATCGTCCTTCAGAAGTTTCTCGGCCTCCTTCACCGATTTCTCGGTGACGCCGAACGCGGTGCCCTCGGGCAAGCGCAGTTGCAGAAACAGTTCAGGCCGTTCCGAGAGCGGGAAGAACTGCTGCTGCACATGGCCGAAACCGACGATGGAGACCGCGAAGATGCCGACGGTCGCCGCCACCACCTTGATGCGGTGGTTGACGCACCACTGGATCACGGCGCGCAAGGACCGATACAGCCGCGTCTCGTAGACCGCATGCGGATCGTGGTTGTGGTTGACCTTGATGTTCGGCAGCAGCTTGACGCCGATGTAGGGCGTGAAGATCACCGCGACGAACCAGGAGGCGACCAGCGCGATCGCCACGATCCAGAAGATGCCGCCGGCATATTCGCCGACCGCCGAATTGGCGAAGCCGATCGGCAGGAAGCCCGCCGCCGTCACCAGCGTGCCAGTCAGCATCGGAAACGCGGTGGATTCCCAGGCAAAGGACGCGGCGCGAAAGCGGTCCCAGCCCTGCTCCATTTTCACCACCATCATTTCCACGGCGATGATGGCGTCGTCGACCAGGAGACCGAGCGCGATGATCAGCGCACCCAGCGTGATGCGGTGCAGATCGAGCGACATCGCATTCATGACGATGAAAACGATCCCGAGCACCAGCGGCACCGACAGCGCCACGACGATGCCGGTGCGCCAGCCCAATGCGAGGAAGCTGACGAACAGCACGATCGCCAGCGCCTCGATGAAGGAATGCACGAACTCGCCGACGGCATGCTCGACCACCTTCGGCTGATCGGCGATCATCTCGATATTGATGCCCTGCGGCACCGCTTTCATGAACTCTTCCGCGGCGGCGCTGACCTCCTTGCCAAGCTCCAGGATATTGGCGCCCTTCGCCGTCACGACGCCGATCGCGAGCGCGGGCTTGCCTTCCTGCCGCACCTGAAAGCTCGGCGGATCGACAAAACCGTGCGTAACCGTTGCAATGTCGCCGAGCCGGAATACCCGTCCGTTGCTCTCGACCGGCGTCTCCGCCACCGCCTTGGCGCCATCGAGCGCGCCGGTGACGCGCAACGCCACCCGCTGCGACGAGGTTTCGACGGTTCCGGCTGATGTCACCGCGTTCTGTTTGGCGAGCGAATCGAAGATCGCCTGCGGCGCGATGCCGAGCGTCGCCAGCTTGGCGTGGGAGAACTCGACGAAGATGCGCTCGTCCTGGGTGCCGTAGAGGTTGACCTTGGTGACGCCGTCCACTTTCAGGAGCCGCTGGCGCAGGCCTTCCGCGACCTTCTTCAACTGTGCATAGTCCGCGCCCGCGCCGGTCATGGTGTAGAGGATGGAATCGACGTCGCTGAATTCGTCGTTGACGGTCGGACCGATCAGGTTGGCGGGCAACTGGCCCTGCACGTCGGCGAGCTTCTTGCGCAGCAGATAGAACAGATACGGCACGTCCTTCGGCGGCGCATTGTCCTTGAACGACACCTGCATCGCCGTGAAAGCGGGCTTGGAATAGGTCTGCACCTTGTCGAAGTACGGCAGCTCCTGCAGCTTCTTCTCGATGGGATCGGCGACCTGGGTCTGCATCTCCTTCGCCGTCGCACCCGGCCAGATCGCCGAGACGTTGACCACCTTGACGGTGAAGTACGGATCCTCGGCGCGGCCGAGCCGCTGATAGGAGAAGAAGCCGGCGACGCTGAGGGCTACGATCAGGAACAGGATCAGCGCGGGATGGCTTACCGCCCAGGCGGACAGATTGAAGCGCTTCATCTTGCTCTCCTCGAGTCAACGAGTCGGCTGTTTCTCACGGTTCTGAAGACAGACGTTGCCCTCAGGGTTGACTGCTCCCTCTCCCGTGCGGAGAGGGCTGGGGTGAGGGCGTACGGCTTATCGACTGCGTCGAAGAACCCCCTCACCCGACCGTCTCCGCTCACGCTTCGCCGGTCGACCTCTCCCCGGTGGGGAGAGGTGGAGCGAGTCTTGTTTTCAAATTCCCTGTTCATGTCGTGAACTCAATTCTAGAACGACAGGGACGATACGATCCGCACCTTTTGCGCCGGGTCGAGTTTCTGCACGCCGAGCGTCACGACTTTCGCACCCTCGTTGACGCCGCCGGTAATCAGGGCGTCGTTGCTCTCATAGGATTTGACGGTGACCGGCTTCAGCGCGATGTCGCCCTTGTCGTCGACGACATAGAGCGACGACGGGCCGCCCTGGCTGAACAGCGCTGACAGCGGCACCCGCGCCACACGCGAGGTGGCTGCATCGGCCAACGTCAATGTCGCGGTCATGCCGAGCGACACCTTGTCGTCCGCATCGGGCAGCGAGAATTTGGCCAAATACGTGCGCGTGGCAGGATCGGCGGTCGGCGCGATTTCGCGCAGCTTTGCCGTGTAGGTCTTGCCGGGCTCCGACCATAGCGATACGCGGGCGGTGCCGGTCTTGGCGCGGCCGATCAGTGTTTCCGGAATCGCAACCACGGCTTCCTTTTCGCCAAGGCGCGCCACCCGGATCGCGGGCTGGCCCGAGGCAACCACTTGCCCGGCATCGATCAAAGTCGCGGTGACGACGCCATGGGTGTCGGCGGTCAGCGTCGCATAGGAAAGAGAGTTGTTGGTGAGTTCGACCGAGCGCTGCGCGCGATTGAGCCGGGCGCGTGCTTCGTCCCCCGCGGCCTTGGCTTGATCGAGCTGCGCGTCGGTGCTCCAGCCTTTCGCACGCAGTTCCTGCGCACGGTTCTGGGCGGCAGCCGCCTGCGCCAGCACGCCAGTGGCCGCGCTCAATTCCGCTTGCGCCTGCTCGGCCTGCAATTTGAGATCGACCGGATCGAGGGTCGCCAAGGGCTGACCGACCTCGACGGTCTGACCGACCTCAACGAGACGCTTCGCGACCTTGCCGGCCACCCGGAAACCCATGTCGGTCTCGATCCGCGGCTTGATGGTCCCGACAAAGCTGCGGTCCGGCGTTTCCGCTTCGTAGTGCACGCTGGTGATCAGCACCGGGCGATTCGGGGTGGATTTCTCGGCGGCTTTTTCATTGCAGCCCGCCAGCGTCAATGCCGAGAAAGCCATCAGGAAAACAGCTAGTCTTTTGTAATAGCTCGGAAAAACTGACTGATCGGCCATCGGAACTTCCCTTCAGGTGCGCTCTGAGGGGACTGTGGATTGTTCAATGACGATTGTCAATATTCGTCATAGATCAGGAATGCGTGAGATCGATGGGCGACCCGCCCTCACGCGCCGGCCTTCGCAGCAGCGGATGTTCAGGTTTGGCGGGATCGCCTCTGGCAGACAGCGGAAGCCGCGGGCAACCCCTGGAACGGCAGCGAGGATCGATCCCCGCCGTCGTGTTTTTGGAATCCGGTCGCGTGCCGCAGGACGATTTCGGCCCGCACCTTTGGGTGCGCGCAAGTCCAACGCGGTCCTATTTCGCCGGCGCTCGTTCCGCGAACTCGTGCGCGGTCCCGTGATTGCCCACGAACACCAGAATGCCCGCAATCAACGGCAGCACGGCCAGCATCAGCAGGCCCGCCGACGTGCTGCCCACGGTCTCCTTCGCCCAGCCGATCAGATATGGTCCGCCGAATCCAGCGAGGTTGCCGATCGAATTGATTAGCGCGATGGCGCCGGCCGCCGCGGTGCCGCTGAGCCACGCGGTCGGCAGCGTCCAGAACACGCCGAACGTGCAGAACACGCCGATCGCAGCAATCACCAGCGCGATCATCGTCACCGTCGGATCGCCTACGTAACCGGCGACGCCGAGCGCGGCCGCGGTCAACAGCAACGGCAAACCGACATGCGCAACGCGTTCGCGCGTCGCATCGGAATGCCGCGCCCACAGGATCATCGCGATGGTGCCGATCAGGTAAGGTACCGCCACCACAAAGCCGGTCTGCGCGTTGCTGAAGCCGAACGCCTTGACGATCTGCGGCAGCCAGAACTGCATGCCGTAGAGCGCGGCGACGAATCCGAAATAGACCAGGCTAAGCGCGATCACTTTTGGCGACGTCAGCGCCTGACCCAGCGTGAGATGGCTCGCCTGCTTGGCCGCCGTTTCATTCGCCAGACGCGATGACAGCCATGCCTTCTGTTCGGCCGTGAGCCAGTCGGCCTTGGCCGGCCGATCCGTCAGATAGAACCAGGTGATAATACCGAGCAGAACCGAAGGAATGCCTTCGATGATAAAGAGCCATTGCCAGCCCTTCAGGCCCATGACGCCATCGAGTCCGAGCAGCAGGCCGGATACCGGCGCGCCGATCACCGTGGAAACGGGAACGGCAATCGCAAACAGCGCGAGAAACCGCGCGCGATATTCTGCCGGATACCAGTAGGTCAGGTACAGGATGATGCCGGGAAAGAAGCCGGCCTCGGCGACGCCGAGCAGGAAGCGCAGCACGTAGAAGCTCCACTCGCCGGCAGTCAATGCCATCAATGCAGAAATGACGCCCCAGCTCACCATGATGCGGGCGATCCAGCGGCTGGCGCCGAACTTTTCCAGCGCAAGATTGCTTGGCACCTCGAAAATAAAGTAACCGATGAAGAAAATCCCGGCGCCCCAGCTGAACATCAGCGGGGTGAGTTTCAGTTCGGCGTTCATGGTCAGCGCGGCAAAGCCGAGATTGACGCGATCGAGGTAGGAGAAGAAATACGCGAGCACCAGAAACGGAATCAGCCGCCACGAGATGGCGCGGATCGTGCTGCGTTCGAGTTCAGTCTTGATGACGTCGTCCAGGCGCGCACCGGAAGCGATCTGGCTCATCTGTTTCCTCTTCCCCGTTTTTATTGCCGCATGATGTCTCGTATCATTGCGAGCGGACAAGCAGACCTGCGGGAATCGCGGGGCCGATCTGCATCGCCGTATCGGCGTTTGCCGAGGCCAGCGGCCGCTCGAACGGCTCCGACAGGCAATATTGATGCAGGAGGAACCCTTCGCGAGCCCGCACGTTGTCCCACCGAAGCTTAACGCGAAGGAGGACGCCTCATGGGTGCGACCGCAGACAAGATCAAGGGAACCGCCAACGAAGCTATCGGCAAGGCCAAGCAGGGCATCGGCGAAGCCACCGGCTCCGAGAAGTTGCAGGGCGAAGGCGCGGTTCAGGAAATCAAAGGCAAGGGCCAGAAAGCTCTCGGCGACGCCAAGGAAGCGACCAAGGACGCGGTCAACAAGGCCGCCGATGCAGCCAATAAGAATCTCTGATCTCCCCCAGACCGTTCGTGGTCTGACGACGTGAACTGGCCGGCTCTCCTGAGCCGGCCTTTTTCTTTTGGCCCGACATCAGCGGCGATGCGTCAACACGCCGGGATTGACGACGTTGATCGGCGCACCCGCCGCATAGGCGACGATCTGATCGAAGATGTCGGTAAACTGGATCTGATATTCGTCGCGCGAGACGTAACCGATATGCGGCGTGGCGACCACGTTCGGCAGCGTCAGCAAGGGATCGCTGACGTCGCGCAGCGGCTCGCTCTCGAACACGTCGACCGCCGCCATGCCCGGACGTCCGGCCTTCAATGCCTTCACCAGCGCGCCCGGTGCAATCAGCCCGGCGCGGCTGGTGTTGACCAGCAGCGCCGCCCGTTTCATGCGCGCAAGGTCTTCGGCCGTGACGATGCCCCGCGTGGCCGCGACCAGCCTCATGTGCAGTGAGAGAACGTCGCAGGCTTCAAAGAACGCGGCCTTGCTGGCGGCGAGTTCGTAGCCGTCCGCGCGCGCCTGCGCCATCGCCGGCTCGCGCGCCCACACCAGCAACCGCATGCCAAATGCCTTGCCGTAACCGGCGACAACGCTGCCGATGCGGCCGTAACCGTAGATGCCGAGCGTCTTGTCGCGCAGCGTATGCCCCACACCCATCTGCCAGCGGCCGGCCTTGAGCGAAGCAACCTGCTGTGGAATCTGCCGCATGGCTGCAAGCACCAGCGCCCATGTCAGTTCGGCCGCGGCATAGGACGGCGTATCGGCGTGCTGGCTCGACGACACCACGATGCCAAGCCTGGTGCAGGCATCGATGTCGATGTGCGGATAGACGCTGCGCTGGCTGATGAGCTTCAGCTTCGGCAGCCGCTCTAGCAGAGCTTCGCGGATTTGCGTGCGCTCGCGGATCAGCACCAGCGCCTCGGTCTCTTTCAGGCGTTCCGCGAGCCGGTCGACGTCCTGCACATGATCGTTCCAGATAGTGACGTCATGGCCTTTCAGTTTGGCGAAGCAATCGATGCCGCGGATGGTGTCGAAGTAGTCGTCGAGGATGGAGATTTTCATCGCTTGGCGCTCCTTAAAACACACTGCCCTTCTGCACCTCTCCCCGCCTGCGGGGAGAGGTCGAAAGCTGAGCGTAGCGAAGTTTTCGGGTGAGGGGGCGGGATCGACGCAAGTTAAAAGCCCCTCACCCCAACCCTCTCAGCGCTGCTCGCGGCGCGGCCCCGCAAGCGCGGGGCGAGGGAGCAATCGGTAGCTTATCGCCCCTCAATACCCCAGCGCGCAGCCATCCTTGCGCGGCTCGGAACCGCCGGTAAGGGTACCCTTGTCCCAGTCGATCCAGATCGCCTGACCACCGCCAAGCGGCGCGACGATTTTTGTCGTCTCGTGCCCGATCTTTTTCAGGCCTTCGACGATCTCGGCCGGCACGCCATCCTCGAGCTGATAGACGCCTTCGTAATGCAGGCCGCGCGGCTGATCGAGCGATTCCTGAACATCCATCCCGTAATCGACCATGTTGGTCAGCACGCGCGATTGTCCGACCGGCTGATACTGCCCGCCCATCACGCCGAAACACATTCCGGCGCGGCCGTCCTTCGTGGTGAGGCTCGGAATGATCGTGTGCAGCGGCCGCTTGCCCGGCGCGATGCAATTGGGATGACCCGGCTGCACGCGGAAACCGGCGCCGCGGTTCTGCAAGAGGATACCGGTCTTGTCGGTGACGACGGCGGAGCCGAACGAATGCGCGACCGAATTGATGAACGAGCAGACGTTGCGGTCCTTGTCGATGACGCTGATATAGACGGTCGACGGATTGATCGGCGGCGACACCTGCGGCAGCTCCAGCAACCGATCCATGCGAATCTTCTTCGCATAACCTTCGGCGAACTCCTTGGACAGGATGCGTTCGACATCGACGCCGACGTAGGCGGGATCGCCGATGTCCTGCTCGCGCATCAGGTACGCGCAGCGTGCCGCTTCCGCTTCCAGATGGAAGCGCTCGATACTCATGGGCGGATATTTCGTCAGATCGAAATGGCTGAGGATGTTGAGCATCACCAGCATGGTGATGCCCGGTCCGTTCGGCGGGCACTGCCAGACGTCGATGCCCTTGTAGGTGGTGCCGATCGGCGTCGTGGTTTCGGTGGTATGTGCGGCGAAATCGTCCAGCGTGTGCAGACCGCCATGGGCGCGCAAGGTCCCAACCATGTCGTCGGCGACCTCGCCCTTGTAAAAGCCGTCGCGGCCCTGCTTCGCGATGATGCGCAGCGTCTTGCCGAGTTCGGGTTGCTTCATGACATCGCCCGCGACCGGCGGCTTGCCGTGCGGCAACAGATAGCGCGGCGCATTGATGCCGGCGCGCAGTTTCTCAAAACCGTTCTTCCAGTCGAAGGCAATGCGCGGCGCGACGACGTAGCCCTCCTCGGCCGCCTTGATCGCCGGTTGCAGCAGCACATCGAAGCCGAGCTTGCCGTGATCGCGCAGGATCGTGGCCCATGCGTCGATCGAGCCGGGGATCGTCACCGAATGCACGCCGGTGGTCGGGATCGCAAACATCTTGCGTTCCATGAACCACTCCGGCGTCGCCGCCTTCGGCGCGCGGCCGGAGCCATTGTAGGAGAAGATCTTGCCTTCCCCTTTGGGCTGGATCAGCGCAAAGCAATCGCCGCCGATGCCGGTCGATTGCGGCTCGATGACACCGAGCAGCGCGCAGGCCGCGACCGCGGCATCGGCTGCGGTGCCGCCCGCCTTCAAAACCTCGATCGCGGTCAGCGCGGCCAGCGGATGGGAGGTCGCGACCATGCCGTTCTGGGCGTGAACCGTGGATCGGCCTGCGAGATGGAAATTTCTCATGCCAAAAGGTCTCTCTTTGTCGTTTTCTTTGCGGTGGGCGTCGAAATGCTGCGTCGTTTTCTTGGCATACCAACGGCATCGGAGCAATGCGCGGGACCGCGCGACAACCTCGGCTGTTGCGCATGGGTTTCGCCGCGCGGCGCGGCCTGATAAACCCCGCCCATGCTGAAGGTCGCCGCTTTGTACCAATTTGCACCGCTGCCGGATTTCCGGGAGTTGCGCGAGCCGTTGCGCGCGCTTTGCGCGGGGCTTTCCATCAAGGGCACGATCCTGCTCGCCCATGAGGGCATCAACGGCACCGTCGCCGGCACGGCGGAGGCCATCGACACGCTGGTCGCGGAATTGCAAACCGGGTCTTTGTTCGGCGGCAGGCTCGACAACCTCGAACTGAAATTCTCGCAGGCGTCAGCGATGCCGTTCGCGCGGCTGAAGGTGCGGCTGAAAAAGGAGATCGTGACACTGGGTGATCCCGCGACCGATCCGACGCGCGCGGTCGGCGTCTACGTCGAGCCAAAGGACTGGAACGACGTGATTGCCGCGCCTGATACGCTGGTCATCGATACCCGCAACCGCTTCGAAGTGGCGATGGGCACCTTCGAGGGCGCGGTCGACCCGCAGCTTGCAAGTTTTGGCGAGTTCAAGGACTTTGTCGCGCAGAAGCTCGACCCGGAGAAGCACAAGAAGATCGCGATGTTCTGCACCGGCGGTATCCGCTGCGAGAAGGCGAGCTCATATTTGCTGTCGCGTGGATTCACGGAGGTCTATCACCTCAAGGGCGGCATCCTGAAATATCTCGAAGGCATTCCGGAGACTGAAAGCCGCTGGCAGGGCGAGTGTTTCGTGTTCGACGACCGCATCGCGCTCGGTCACGGACTGACGGAATCGCGGCGCGCCGCCATGTTCATGGACGGGGCGCCTGACGATGACTGACAAGACCTTCGCGGATCGCATCGACGCGCTGGAGATGCGGCTGACCTATCAGGACGAGATCATCGAGACGCTGAACAAGACCGTCACCGCGCAATGGAAGCAGATCGACGCGTTGACGCGACAGATTGCCGAACTCGGCCAGCGGGTGCAGGAGGCGGAAATAAACCGGCCCGGCGCAGCCGACGAGCCACCGCCGCATTATTGAGCGCGGCTTCATTTGCGGCTTGAAATGCCGTCCCGAATCCCCGCCCGCGGCGCAGCCGGTGATTGACGATCGCCAGCGGCCGATCTCGAAACAGAAACGCAGCGCGGCGCGCTGTTGTTGCATATTCCGTAGCGATGCCGCTACAACAACACAGAGCATCGCCGGAGAAGACCGCATGAGTGCCGAAGTCTCGATCGGGGATGGAGAAGCGGCGCGACTGTCGCCGCATCCGCTGCGGAGCGCTATCCTCGGCGAATTGCACGCACGGCCGTTTACTGCGCTGGCCATTCCTGCCCGTATTCTGCATTTCGCGTTCGACACGACCGGAGCACGCGCGCAGGCCGATCGTGCCAATCTCGCCGCAGCGTGCTCCGCGCGCGGGCTGCCTGCGCCATCACTTGCCGAAAAGCATCATCGCATAGCGTTCGGCACAACGGCGCTGCGATGGGAGCAGCATTCCGAATTCACGACCTATACGTGGGAGTTACCCTCGCCCGCCGACACCATCCCGTTTCATCCGGCGGCGCCCGCGCTGGCGTCGCCGATGCAGATGGTGCCACAGCCCGGGCCGCTTCTTGTCGCCATCGACATGCATGTGCTGGCCGACGGGCCGGCGACACGCGCACCGGAACGGCTGTTCGATCGCACCAGTCTCGCGCTCGCCGAGAACAGCGACGGCTCCGCAATCTACGCCACCGATTTTCAACCCGATCCGTCCGGCTTCGTTCGCATCCTCGTGGCCGACCGCGGGCTTGGTCCGGATCGCGCCGGCGCACTGGCCCAGCGCGTGATCGAGATCGAGACCTATCGCACTCTGGCGCTGCTCGGCCTGCCCGAAGCGCGGCGCCTGGCGCCATCGATCAACGCCGTCGAGCAGCGTCTGGCCGAAGTGACCGATGAGATGCGAAAGGCGGTCGATCTTGCCGACAACCGGCACCTGCTCGACGAACTGACCGCGCTGGCGGCCGAAGTCGAGGCCGGCGCGGCCGCAAGCGTGTTCCGTTTCGGCGCCAGCCGCGCTTATGACGAGATCGTACAGCAGCGCCTTGCAACCATCGGCGAGCGCAAGGTGGACGGCCTGCCGACGTGGAGCTCGTTTCTGGCCCGACGCATGGCTCCGGCGATGCGGACCTGCGTGACGGTAGAGGCGCGGCAGGCAAGCTTGTCGCTGAAGCTGTCGCGCGCGGCGAACCTGCTGCGCACGCGCGTCGATGTCGAACTCGAACAGCAAAATCAGGAGCTGCTGAAATCGATGAACGCGCGAACGCGGATGCAGCTCAGGCTGCAGACCACGGTGGAAGGGTTATCGGTGGCCGCGGTCACCTACTATGTGGTCAGTCTGTTCGGCTATCTCGCCAAGGCGGCACACGAATCCGGCGCGGTCGCGGTCGAGCCCAGTTACCTCACCGCCGCATTCGTTCCGCTCGCTGCGCTGCTGATCTGGTGGGTGGTGCGGCGCATTCGCCACAAGCACATCGGCAGCGACCACTGAGGCGAAGGCGCCGGCGAGAGGGGACAAGCATTCCCATCAAAACGGAAATTAGTGCAGTTCACGTTTCGAACAAAATCAAAGTTGCCGTCATTGCGAGGCGCCTGGCGCCGAAGCAATCCAGAAGGCTTGGAAGAAAGAGTGGATTGCTTCGCTTCGCTCGCAATGACAGCTGAATGGATGCGCTTCCATCAAAACGTGAAGCGATCTATAGCGTTTTCGAGCGAAGTGGGTACCGGTTCGCGTGAAGAAAACGCGTCAAATCAAAATCATAGAGCCCCGCTTCTGATTCCATCAGAAGCGAAAAGGCTTTAGTTGAACCCCGCTACCGTTTTCGCCCGCGCGGCTTTTTCGCAGCCCGCGGCGGCGTTCCCGCCTCGGCTTCGAGCATCAGCCGAAGGCAATCGCTTAATCGCTCCACCAGTTCTTTATCGCGCAGCGACAGCGGTCCCGGGTCGTTGAGGACAGCATTTACCAGCGTCCCCAGCATGACCTGAAGCCCGAAACCGATCGCCCGCGTTTTTGCAGCACTGCGTACGCCGCCCATCGCCTTCAGCAACAGCGGCTCGGCGCGCGCGGCGGTCTGCTGCGCCAGCGCCTTGAATGGACTCCAGCGCGCAGGCTTCGCATCGCTGCGTTGAAGGGCCGCGCGCAGTACCCCCTCATGTTTCCGCATCCAGCCGGCGATCTGGCCAACCAGCAGGTCACAGAGGCCACGAAGCTCCAGGTCGCGCAGATCGCGATTGCCGGCCATCGCCGCCAGCATGGTCTCGCCATCGCGCGCCGCGAGCGTCAGCAACGCGCTGAAATAGGCATCCTTGCTGTCGAAACGGCTGTAAAAGGCGCCAACGGTCGCCTCCACCTCGGCGCAGAGATCCTCGATCGACAGATCGTCGAGGCTGCGGCTCTTCAGCATCTCTGCGCCCGCCCTCAGCAGCGCCGCTGTGGTGGCGCGGCTGCGCTTCTGGCGCGAGGGCGTCACACCGGGAAGATCAACGTCGGTCCATTCGAGGGTCATTCGGCGTTGCCAATTCGCGAGTTATATTTATAATGATAATTCTGATTATGATTTTGGCAAGCGCGGGATGAGGGCGGAAAGCCCATATCCGGATATTTTGCGCGAGCGGAACCAGCGACTAGGGCCGCCAGCCGGACAGGGAGCAAGCGATGAGCATGAAGGACGAGGCGCAGCGCAATGCCGACGGCAAAGCCGGTTTCGGCGGCACCATCGGCAAGACCTTCAAGGACTCCACGCCGTGGTGGCCGGCCGAGCGGAAGCCGCCCGCGGGCGCGCCCAACATCCTCGTGGTGCTGTTCGACGATGTCGGCTTCTCGGATTTCGGCTGCTACGGTTCGCCGATCAGGACGCCCACCATCGACAAGCTCGCATCGGAAGGCCTGCGCTACAGCGGCTTCCACACCACCGCGATGTGCTCGACCACGCGCGCCGCGCTTCTGACCGGCCGCAATCATCATTCCGTCGGCGTCGGCTGCCTCGCCAATTTCGACAGCGGCTATCCCGGTTACCGCGGCAAGATCGCGCGCGAGGCCGGCACGCTGGCCGAGATGCTGCGCCCGCACGGCTATCGCAACTACATGGTCGGCAAGTGGCACGTCACGCCGCTGACCGAGAGCGGCGCGACCGGTCCGTTCGACGGCTGGCCGCTGGGGCGCGGCTTCGACCGCTTCTACGGATTCCTCGACGCGGAGACCGATCAGTACGCGCCGGAGCTCGTCTCCGACAACACCCACGTCGATCCGCCCGGCACCTACGAGACCAGCTATCACCTGACCTCCGATCTGGTCGATCAATCGATCCGCTTCATCGCCGACCACATGGCCGACCGCCCCGACCTGCCGTGGCTGACCTGGCTCGCGCCCGGCGCCTGCCACGCCCCGCATCAGGCGCCGGGCGATCTGATTCGAAACTATGACAGCGTGTTCGCGCACGGCTGGGACGTCGAGCGCGAGCAGCGCATGGCGCGCCAGAAAGCGATGGGCCTCGTGCCGCAGGAAACCCGGATGCCGCCGCGCAACGACGGCGTCAAGGCATGGGACGCGCACAGCGCCGACGAGCAGCGCGTGTTTACGCGGCTGCAATCGGCCTTCGCCGGCATGCTCGATCATGCCGATCAACATCTGGCACGGCTGATCGCGTTTCTCGACAAGGCCGGCGTGCGCGACAATACCCTCATCATCGTGATGTCCGACAACGGCGCGAGCCAGGAAGGCGGCCCGCTCGGCTTCGTCAACGCGATGGGACCCTTTAATTTCAAGCCCGAGCCGATACCGGAAAAGCTGGCGCGGATCGAGGACATCGGCGGCCCCGACACGCATTCCAACTTTCCGCACGGCTGGGCGATGGCGTCCAACACGCCGCTGCGCCGCTACAAGCAGAACACCCACGGCGGCGGCATCCGCGATCCCTTCATCCTGTCATGGCCGAAGCGGATCGCGGCGAAGGGCGAGTTGCGCCACCAGTTCGTTCACGCCACCGACCTGACGCCGACGCTGCTCGACCTGATCGGCGTTGTCATGCCGGCCGCGATCAACGGCTGCCCGCAGATGCCGCTGGAAGGCGAAAGCTTTGTCAAAAGCATCGCCGATCCGTCCGCGCCGTCGCGCAAAAGCCCGCAATACTTCGAGATGTTCGGTCATCGCGGCCTCTGGCACGACGGCTGGAAGGCGGTGTCGTTCCATCCGTCCGGCACGCCGTTCGAGAATGACAAGTGGGAGCTGTTCCATCTCGATCGCGACTTTTCCGAAACCGACGATCTCGCGGAGAAGGAGCCGGAGCGCCTCGCCGCCATGGTCAAGACCTGGTGGAGCGAGGCCGAAAAGCACAACGTGCTGCCGCTCGACGACCGCTTCGGGCCAAGATTTGCCGAGAACGCCGCGCGCTTCCACGGCGCCCGCACGCACTTCACGTTCCATCACGGCATGGGCCATGTGCCGACCGACGTCGCGCCAGATGTCCGCAGCCGCAACTACGTCATCGAGGCGCATGTGGAGATGGATGACGGCGCGGAAGGCGTGCTGATCGCGCATGGCGACGCGACCACCGGCTACAGTCTCTACGTCAAGGACGGCTTGCTGGTGCACGATCTCAACATCGGCGGTAAACATCACATCGTCAGTTCGGATCGCAAGGCGCCATCGGGTGCGCATCGGCTCGGTCTCAACGTCAAGCGGCTGGTCCGCACCGAGCCGCCGGCCAAAGGCGCACGGACCGGCGTCACCGAATACACGCTGCTGATCGACGGCGAACCGGCCGGGTCATTGCAGACCCAGCTCGGCTTCAACAATTTCATTTCATGGTCGGGTCTCGATATCGGCCGCGACCGCAGCAGCCCGGTCTCGCATTACGCCGCGCCGTTCGAGTTCACCGGAAAGCTGCTGCGCGTGCACGTCACCATGCAGAACGATCAGCAGCTCGATGGCAACGGTGTCGGCCAGGCGGAGATGGCGCGGCAGTAGGGGAAGCCGCGCTACGGCGAGTTTGCTTCTTGCTTCACCTCTCCCGCTTGCGGGGGAGGTCGACCGGCGAAGCCGGTCGGGTGGGGGCATCTTTACTTGTAAGCCCCCTCCCCAGCCCTCTCAGCGCTGCTCGCGGCGCGGCCCGCAAGCGGGAGAGGGAGCTCGTCGTGCCGCGCGATGCGCCTCCGCGAACAAGTACGGAAGCATATCCGTTCTATGCGGAAGATGCCTCTCGGCTCATGCCGCCTTGCCGTCCAGAAATCCCGTCAGCCGCTGGCGGATGATGCGCTCGGCATCGGCCATGATGCGGTCGATCAGTTCCTTGCACGTCGGCACGTCGTGGATCAGGCCGACCATCATGCCGCAGCTCCAGGCGCCGGCATCCATATCGCCCTCGATCATCACCTTGGGATAGACGCCGGCCACCTCCTCGATGATGTCCTCGATCTTGAGCGACTTGCCCTTTTCGCGCTCGATCTCCATCAGCTTCTCGACCTTGCGGTTATTGAGCACCCGCTCGGTGTTACGCAGCGCGCGCATGATGAGGCGCGTATCGAGTTCGCTGGCTGCGACCAGCGCCTTCTTTACATTTTCATGCACCGGCGCTTCCTTGGTCGCGATAAAGCGCGTGCCCATGTTGATGCCGGAGGCTCCCATCGCCAGCGCTGCGACGAGGCTGCGCGCATCGGCCATGCCGCCGGACGCCACGAACGGAATTTTCAGCTCCTCCGCCGCCCGCGGCAGCAAAATCATGTTCGGCATGTCATCCTCGCCGGGGTGGCCGCCGCACTCGAAGCCGTCGACGCTGACCGCATCGCAGCCGATCGATTCCGCTTTCAGCGAATGCCGCACCGAGGTGCACTTGTGGATCACCTTGATGCCGGCGGCCTTCAGCGCGGGCATGTACTGCTCCGGACTGCGGCCGGCGGTCTCGACGATCTTGATGCCGCCCTCGACGATCGCGCGGATGTACTCGGGATACGGCGGCGCGGTAAACGCGGGAAGAAACGTCAGGTTCACGCCGAACGGCTTGTCGGTCATGTCGTGGCAGCGCGCGATTTCCTTGGCCAGCAGTTCCGGCGTCTTCTGGGTCAGCCCGGTGATGATGCCGAGGCCGCCCGCGTTCGAGACAGCCGAAGCCAACTCCGCGAAGCCGACATAATGCATGCCGCCCTGGATGATCGGATGCTGGATGCCGAACATTTCGGTGATGGCTGTTTTCACGGAGAACTCCCGGTTGTGATGGCGACAAGCGGAACAGTTCCATTCCCGGGCCAAATGCGCAAGCGTGAGCGGCGTGCGGACCGCGACGTGCCGATACCGGTGAGTCCGCTGCGCGGCGTATCCGCAAGCGACCGCAAGGGAACTTCCCGCTCAACCTTCAATCGGAATAATTTCGTTAAAAATCAAATGATTGGCCAGAATGGGGTGGCGCGCAACTGGCGATGACACATCTTACTTGGATGTATGATCGACGCGATAACCCACTTCGCCATAGGATGGCGCTAACGGTGTTGAGCGCAGCCAGCGGGAGCCTGACGTGAGTGTTGCTTTCACGAAAGAGGACAGCGCCGAAACTGCGTCGGAGACGCTGCTGCCCGACCGCCCGGTGTCACCTCATCCGAACCTGGTGACGGAAGCGGGCCTGAGGGCTCTGGAACTTCAGCTCCACGAGGCACGCGAGGCGTACGAGACGGCGCAGAAGATCGATGACGTCAACGAGCGACGGCGACAATCCGCAATTCCCCTGCGCGATATGCGCTACTTCGCGGCGAGAATTCGAACGGCCCAGGTTATCGCTGATCCTGCGTCAACTGAGGTGGTTGCCTTTGGCAGCACGGTGACCTTCAGACGCGACGATGGGCGCGTGCAGACATATCGCATCGTTGGAGAGGACGAAGCGGATCCCAAGACCGGCTCCATTTCCTTTGCATCCCCGGTCGCAAGGCTGCTGTTGGGCAAGGCTGTTGGGGAGGATGCCGGCGCATCCGGACAAAATCTTCAGATTATCTCGATCGCGTAGCGCGCGCCGCCCTGCCATCCACAGTTGAATTCCGCGCATTTGATCGCGCATGTTTCGGCGCTAATCGCACATGCGCTGAATCAAAGACGAATAGATCTCGAAGGCGTCGTCGATCTGCTGGACGTAGCAAAATTCGTCCGTCTGATGACATTGGGCGGCTTCACCCAGCCCTATCACAACAGTCGCGACATTGTCGAAGCCCGGAACGAGAGCCGATGCATCCGTAAAATAAGGTGCTCCTGTTGGCGCAGGCCGCTGTCCAAGCCTGCTCTCGAGGATCTGCATCAGTGGCTGGATGCTGGGATGATCCGGATCCGTGGCAAAGCCGCTGAAGTCCGTGACGATTTCGATCGCGGCGCCGTCTCCGCACAAGCGTTGAATCTCGGCAACCAGATCCGAGTGTTTGTGGTCCGGGATCGTGCGGAAATCCACGGTAAAGCCCGCCGAATCCGGAACGGAATTGATATTCTGGCCGCCAAAGACCGTCGTGACCGACGCGGTCGTCCCCCCGAGCAGAGGATGAGGCTTAATCGAAAACGTGTGCGATTCGATGCGCCGGATCCAGTCGGCGATCTTGTAGATCGCGTTGTCGCCCATCTCGGGCATGGAAGAGTGCGCCGTCTTGCCCTTCGCCCCGATACGCAATCTGACCGAACCCTTGTGCGCGACGATCGGAAGGTTCGAGCTGGGTTCGGCGACGACCAACAGTTCTGCGGGGCCCAGCACGCCTTTCCGTGCCAGGTGAAACGCCCCCTCACACCCCGTCTCTTCGCCGGCCGTGATGACCAGGGTGACTCCGCGCTTGAGCAGCGGCTTGTTCGCGGTCTGCGCGATCGTCGCCGCCACGAATGCCGCGACACCGGCCTTCATGTCGCTTGCGCCGCGCCCGAACAGTTTGCCCTCTCGAACTTCTCCCTCGAACGGCTTTGCCGTCCATGGCTTCAGTCCCAGCGGCACGACATCGACATGCCCGGTGAATGCCAGCGGCTTGAGGGATGACGACCCCCGCGATCGCGCAACGATCGACGGACGATCCGGAGCAAACTCGTATGTTTCGACCTCCAGGCCAGCGCTCGTCAGCATTCCGGCAAGAAATTCAACGCAGGCCTTTTCTTCGCCGGGCGGATTGAGCGACGGAAACTGAATCAGCCTCTTCGCCAACTCGACACTGGAAAGGTTCATCCCTGACTCCCGAAGCCCATGGACCCGCAACAGACAGTTTATCGGCCGCTATTCGTCTTGATCATTCACCCTTTCGGCGCTGATCCGCACTCACCCGGACCGCCTCGATACCCCGCGACCCGGCAGGGGATAGTCGCAACGTGCTTAGCACGGCGGCGAATAGCGCAACGCCCGTACCGGTCAACAGCGAAATTTGCGTGCCCTCCGCTGGATAACGGGCAAGCAGCAACGCGACCAGCGCCGCGCCGATGGTTTGTCCGAGAAGTCGCGCCGTCCCCAGCATGCCGCTGGCGCCACCGCTGCGTTCGCGGGGCGCCGCTGCGATCATGGTGCGGTTGTTGGGCGATTGAAACAGACCAAAACCTGCACCGCTCAACGCCATTCGCCACACGACATCCATCAGGGACGGGTGAGCCGGCAATATCGCCAGCGCGCCAAGACCGCTGGCGAAGATCAAAAGTCCGATGCCGCCCAAAAGCCCGGCTGGATAACGCTCGACCAGCCGACCCGCGATCGGCGCAATAATCGCGATGGCGATTGGCCAAGGAGTAATCAAAAGGCCGATCTCCACGGCCGAATATCCAAAGCGGGCTTGCAGATAAAACGGCAGCGCGACGAATGCGAGCATCTGCGCACAGAACGATGCGATCGAGGTACAGATCGACAGGGTGAAGACAGGAATGCGCAGGAGATCTATCGGCAGCAGCGGCGACGAAACAAATGACTGCCGGCGAACCAGCCACACGCAAGCGATGGCCGCGATGACCATTTCCGACAGGTAAAACGCCGGAGCTTCGCCGTGACCCACACTGTCGACGGCAGCGATACCGACGCCGAAAGTGAGAGCGCTCAGAATAGCGCTCTGCCAATCGAAGGAATGGCTGCCAAGCGGGGTGGTAGGAAGACAGCGCCATGCCAGCGACAGCGCCACGATCCCAAGCGGGACATTGATGACAAAAAGATAGGGCCATGTCCCGACCGCCAATATTCCGGCAGCCAGCGTCGGCCCAACGGCCGCGGATACGGCAACCACAAGGGCATTGATGCCGATGCCGCGCCCCAGTTGCGAGTGCGGGTAGGTAAAGCGAACCAATGCCGCATTGACGCTCAAGATTCCCGCGGCGCCGAAGCCCTGCAAGATACGCGCAATTGTCAGCAACACCAGTGTGTGCGATAGAGCGCAAAACAGCGAGGCCAACGTAAAAAATAACAGCCCGGCCAGATACACGCGGCGATAGCCGATAATCTCGCCCAACGCTGCGAACGGCAGCAGCGAAATGGTAATCGCGAGCTGGTATCCGTTGACGATCCAGATCGAAAACGCCGGGCTTGCATTGAGATCCTGCGCAATTGTGGGTAGCGCGACGTTCGCGATCGAACCGTCCACGACGGCCATGACAAGCCCGAGCCCGATCGTCAGAATTGCCCAGTGCCGTTGCGGCAGCGGCAGGCCATCGGTTGATTTCACGATCGCAGCCAATGTCAGCTAAACCCGCCGCACCAGCGGACAGCATCGATCAGGCGCGGCATGCAGTCTCCTTAAACGCGATCGGTTCGATCTGATACATCACAAGCGTTGCCACGAGAAAACGCGCGAACCAAGCTGCGGTTTCAAACTTCCAGCCATTCCTTGCGGACAGCATCGTTGGCTTTCAACTGGTCGGGAGTACCCTCGAACACGATGCGCCCATGCCCCATGATATAGACGCGATGAGAAATCCGCAGCGCAATCGATAATTTCTGCTCCACCAGCAGAATGGCGACGCCCGCTTGGGCGATACGCGCGATCAGATCGCCCACCTGCTGCACGATCAGCGGCGCCAACCCTTCGGTCGGCTCGTCAATCATGACAAGTTCCGGATCGCCCATCAGCGTCCGGCAGGTGGTCAGCATCTGCTTTTCGCCACCGGACAGCACACCGGCCGGCGTATCGGCGCGCGCTGCGAGGTTGGGAAACATGTCGAGCATGTCCTCCAGCCGCCATTTGCCGGGACGGCGAACATTCTTGACCCCGAGCAGGAGATTCTGCCGCACCGTCAGACTCGGAAAAATGTCGCGATGTTCGGGAACGTAGCCCAACCCGAGGTGAGCGATCTTGTAGCTCGGCAGGCCTGCGATGTCGTGCCCCTTGAAGCGGATCGTACCATGCGGCGGCACTTCGCCCATGATCGCCTTGACGGTGGTGGAACGCCCGACGCCGTTGCGGCCCAGCAGGCTGACGACCTCCCCCGCCCCGATGTGCAGGTCGACGCCCTGGAGAATGTGGCTCTTGCCGTAATAGGCGTGAAGATCCTTCACCTCCAGCATCAGTGAGCCTCCTCGCCGAGATAGGCTTCCCTGACTTTCGGATTGCCTCGGATCTCGTCAGGCGTTCCGGAAGCTATGATATGTCCGTAGACCAGAACGGAAATGCGATCCGCGAGTCCGAACACCACGCTCATGTCATGCTCGACAATCACGAGCGTTCGCCCTTCGGTCAGGCGGCGGATCAGGGCAACGGCGCGCTCCGTTTCCGCGTGGCTCATGCCGGCGGTGGGCTCGTCGAGCATGATGACATCAGCCCCACCGGCGATGGTGATGCCGATCTCGAGTTCGCGTTGCTCAGCATAAGTCAAAAGCCCCGCCGGCACTTCTCGACGGTGAAGCAGGTTGATATCGTCCAGAATTTCGGCGGTGCGTTGCCGTACCTCGGGCAGATCGTCGACGTTCTTCCAGAACGCATAGCGGTGGCCGGTCGCCCAAAGGACGGCGCAGCGCACGTTTTCCCACACCGTCATGCGAGCAAAGACGTTCGTAACCTGGAACGACCGCGACAGGCCACGCCGGTTGATCTCGAACGGCCGCAGCCCGGAGATCACATCGCCGTTCAGGCGAATTTCGCCGGATGTCGGGGCGATGTGTCCGCTGATCAGATTGAAGGTGGTGGATTTTCCGGCCCCGTTGGGACCGATCACAGCGTGACGCTCACCCTGCGCAACGCTCAGGTTGAGCCCATGGATGATCCCCACATTGCCGAAGCGCTTCTCGACGTTGAGAATTTCGATGGCCGCCGTCATGCGAGGTATCCCTGATCGCGGGCTCCTCTTGCGGCACGATCCCAGGCTTCGACGATGCGACGCCAGGTCATACGGGCGACGAGAAATCCACCGATCGTCGTCACGATCGCAATGATCCAGGTCGAAGGCGTCGTCGCGTTAAAAGGAATACCGAACAGATTGATCACATTTCCTTCGCCCTGGCTTGCGGTGTAGTGCGCGATTGTCTCGATGCCGAGGATGACACCGCCGACCAATACCAGCGTCGGGAGCAGTGCAAGCAGATACGATGGAATCACTGTGCCGAGCGTTCCAGCACGAAGCAGCGGCCGGTGCATCATCAGGATTCCCGCGATACCCCCGGGCGCAAACATCACGATACCAATGAAAATGATGCCGAAGTAGAGCTGCCAGACGGTCGTCAAACTCGTCAGTCCGAGCTGCAGGTACGTCACGAGGATGGCGCCGAGAATCGGACCGAAGAAATAGGCGGTGCCGCCGATGAACGTGGCGAACAACACCAGACCCGACTGCACCGCACCGAGATAGGCCGAGTTCGCGATCTCGAAATTGATGGCGGTCAACCCGCCCGCGATGCCGGCGAACAGGCCGGCGAAGCAGTAGGAAAGGTAGCGTACGACGTGCGGATCGTATCCGATGAACTCGACCCGCTCGGGATTGTCACGCACTGCGTTGCAGATGCGGCCGAACGGCGTGCGCGTCAGCGCATACATCGCGATCGCTGCGATCATCACCCAGAATGCGATCAGATAGTAGACCTGGATTTGTGGTCCAAAACTCCAGCCGAACATATGCGGCAGCGCCGTGCGATCGGTCGTGATGCCGGATTCGCCGCCGAACACGCTGCGCAAAATCAGCGACGAGGAGGCAACAAGTTCGCCGATACCGAGCGAGATCATCGCAAACACGGTGCCGGCACGCTTGGTCATGACCCAGCCGATCACGGCGGCAAAGCAAAATCCGCCGAGGCCGCCAACCAGGGGAATGAACGGGAGCGGAAGCGGCCATCCATGCGCGGCGACGGCATTCATCATATGGACGACCGCAAAGCCGCCGAGGCCGTAATAGACTGCGTGGCCGAACGACAGCAGACCCGTCTGACCGAGCAGAATATTGTAGGACAGCGCGAAAATGATCGCGATCCCGATCAGGCTGAACGACGTAAGCGAGCCGCCCGATGAGAAGATCACGGGAAGCACGACGAGCCCGATCGCGACGATCACCCAGATGCCATAGAATTTCAGGCTCTGGCTGCGGGCTACCGGCCGGATATCCGATGCAGAAGGCGCGGCAACGCTCATGATTCGCGTGTCCCCATCAGGCCCATCGGACGGAAGATCAGAATGAGCACCAGCAAAACGTAGGGCAGGATCGGTGCGATCTGGGCGATCGTGACATTCCAGATGTCGCTAAGCACCGATGGGCCGAGGCTCGGATCAAGCGGCCCGAAGGCGCTGGCGAGCGATCCGTTCAACGCCACGCCAAACGTCTGAACCAGCCCGATGACCAGCGAGGCGATAAATGCACCGGGCAACGAGCCAAGCCCGCCAAACACGATGACGACGAACAGAATTGGCCCGAGCAGCCCGGCCATGTCGGATTGCGTCACCAGCGCGGGACCGGCGATAACGCCCGCCACTCCGGCGAGCGCGCAGCCGACGCCGAATACCACCATGAACACGCGCCCGACATTGTGGCCGAGATGGGCGACCATATTGGGATGCGTCAGCGCCGCCTGCACGATCAGTCCGACCCGCGTCCGCTTGAGCACGATCAGCAGCACCACGAAGATCAATACCGACACCGCCAGCATGAAAATCTTGAAGGCGGGGTAATTGGTGGAGAACAGGGTGAAAGCGGGAAAGTCGAGAATCGCCGGGACACGATAATCCACCGGGCTCTTGCCCCAGATCATCGACACGACTTCCTCGATCACGAACGCGAGCCCGAACGTCAGCAGCAATTCGGCGACGTGACCATGTTTGTGGGTGTTGCGCAGGCCGTAGCGCTCGACCGCCATGCCAACGGCGCCAACCAGCAGCGGCGCGAGCACCAGAGCTGGCCAGAAGCCGATCCATTTCGTGAGCTGATAGCCGAAAAACGCACCCAGCATGTAGAAGCTGGCATGTGCGAAGTTGAGCACGCCCATCATGCTGAAGATAACGGTCAGACCGCTCGACAGCAGGAACAGCAGCATCCCGAACAAAATACCGTTAAGAGTCGAAATAACGATCAGTTCAAGCACGACGCCCTCGTTGGCTTCTCGAGCAGCTTGATTGGGAGCAACGACGGAGTCCAGCCGGTTTCGCCATGAATATCGCGTCTGGCGAGCGCCGCCCCCGCTTTTTTCGCGGGGGCGGTACTGCCTGGCGGTTACGGCCGCTTCATCTTGCAGGTCGTCGGCAGCATGGTTTGTGCCGTATCGACCTTGGCCGTCAGGTGCCAACCCCAGCCGGTCTTTTCTTCATCGAACGGCTCGTTGGATTTGAGGCTTCCGAACGACGAGATGTAGATCGGCTGGAAGAACTGGTGGTCGTCCTTGCGCATGAAGCCTTCGCCGCCATCCAGCACCTCGAACTTCATGCCTTCCAGCGCTTCGGCGACCTTGACCGGATCGAGCGACTTGGCTTTCTCGGCCGCGGCCTTGAACATCCGCATTTCGTTGACGGCGCGCGGATACCAGAGCGACATATTGACCTTGGCCCGGAACGCCTTCTCGTAGTCCATCGCGGGCTGATAGCCGGCGTTCGGAATGCCCTCGGTGATCTGGAACACCTGATGGTCGAGACCGGTCTGCTTGATCGCGGTCGGACCGCCGGCGCCACCGGCATAATAGGTGTACCAGTTGACCTTGAGGCCTGCGTCCGCCGCCGCCTTGAGCAGCAGCGCGATATCCTGCCCCCAGTTTCCGGTCACCACGCTGTCGGCGCCGGACGCCTTGATCTTGGCGATGTAGGGCGAGAAATCCGTGACCTTCAGCAGCGGATGCAGTTCGTCACCGACGATCTGCACGTCAGGCCGCTTCGCTGCCAGCATCTTGCGCGCGTCGGCACGCACCGACTGGCCGAACGAATAATCCTGATTGATCAGGTAGACTTTCTTGATCGACGGAACGCCCTTCATGTAGTTGGTCAGCGCTTCCATCTTGATGTCCGAGCCCGCATCCCAGCGGAAGTGCCAGAAGCTGCACTTGTCGTTGGTGAGCGCCGGATCGACGGCGGCATAGTTGAAGTAGAGCACTTCCTTGCCGGGGTTGCGCGTATTGTGCTTGGTGACGAAGTCTTCCAGGGCGGCTGCGACCGACGAGCCGTTGCCCTGGGTGATGTAATGAATGCCGGCGTCGATCGCTTTCTGCGCCTGGACCAGGCTCTCCTGCGGATTGACCTTGTTGTCGAGAGGCACGATCTCGACCTTGTGGCCGAGAATGCCGCCTTTGGCGTTGAGTTCGTCGGCCAGATACTGAAACGTCTTCAGTCCGCCTTCACCGATACTGGCGCCGCCGCCAGACAACGGATCGATGTAACCGATCTTGACAATGTCTTCCGCGGCGGCCGCCCCCGCGGTCACGCCGAGCAAAGACAGCCCGAGTGCAGTCACGAGAAATATATTCTTCAT
>JAFEFK010000804.1 GCA_018240625.1 Pseudomonadota bacterium | reverse complement strand
CCTTCAAGCGAACTTCTGAACTTAAACCGCACTAGAATTATAAGTTTGCTAGTGTCCTTTCGAATCCGAAGTTCGCTACGAACGTGCTGCATAATGAGGCGAACTTCGGATTCGGGACACTAGCAGCAGGTCGGCGCCGATCAAATCCTGCTTTATGGGGGTGGCCCATACCTACCCAAAACGCACGGAATGTGCTTGATCGCAACATCTTGTTGCTGCGTGCGTCGTTTGAACGCGCCGCCGGAGTTTATCCATGACCATCATGATGCCCGCATTGGACCAGGCGGTATTGGGCCGCCGCGACGCCATCGTCGCCGATCTCCGCGCGATCGTGCCGGGCGAGGGCGTTATCTCCAGCGCCGCGGAAATGCTGCCTTACGAATCCGACGGCCTGACTGCCTATCGGCAGCCGCCGATGGTCGTGGTGCTGCCGGAAACCACCGAGCAGGTGTCGCGGGTCCTGAAATACTGCTTCGACAACGGCATCAAGGTGGTGCCGCGCGGCTCCGGCACTTCGCTGTCGGGCGGCGCGCTGCCGCTGGCCGACGCGGTGCTGCTGGGTCTCGGCAAATTCAAGCGTATCCGCGAGATCGATTTCGAGAATCGGGTCGTCGTCACCGAGCCCGGCGTCACCAACCTCGCCATCAGCCAAGCGGTGGCCCATGCCGGATTTTACTACGCGCCCGATCCGTCGTCGCAGATCGCCTGTTCGATCGGCGGCAACATCGCGGAGAATTCCGGCGGCGTGCATTGCCTGAAATACGGCATGACCACCAACAACGTGCTGGGCTGCGAGCTAGTCCTCATCACGGGCGAGGTGCTTCGGATCGGCGGCAAGGCGCCGGAAAACGAGGGCTACGACCTGATGGGCATCATCACGGGCTCCGAAGGCCTGCTCGGGGTCGTCACCGAAGTCACTGTCCGTATCCTGCAGAAGCCGGAAACCGCGCGCGCGCTGATGGTCGGCTTTCCGCAAGTCGAGGCCGCCGCCGAGTGTGTGGCGCGGATCATCGGCGCGGGCATTATCCCCGGCGGCATGGAGATGATGGACAAACTGGCGATCCACGCCGCGGAAGCTTTCGTTCATGCCGGCTATCCGCTCGATGTCGATGCGCTGTTGATTATCGAGCTCGATGGTCCCGGCGTCGAGGTGGATGAACTCATCAAGCGTGTCGAGACCATTGCGCTAGGGTGTGGCTCGACCACCTGCCAGATCTCGGATTCCGAACAGCAGCGTCTGCTGTTCTGGTCGGGCCGCAAGGCTGCATTTCCGGCAGTCGGGCGAATCTCGCCCGACTATCTCTGCATGGACGGCACGATTCCACGCGCGGCGCTTTCGCAGGTGCTGGTGCGGATGCAGGACATGTCCGCCAGGTATGGGTTGCGCGTCGCCAACGTCTTTCATGCGGGCGACGGCAACCTGCATCCGCTCATTCTCTATGACGCCAACGAACCCGGAGAAATGAGCAAGGCGGAAGCATTCGGCGCGGATATCCTGAAACTCTGTGTCGAGGTCGGCGGCGTTCTCACCGGCGAGCACGGCGTCGGCATCGAGAAGCGCGATTTGATGCCGGAGATGTTCAGCGATATCGATCTCAATCAGCAGCAGCGGCTCAAATGCGCGTTCGACACGCAGGGCCTGCTTAATCCGGGCAAGGTGTTCCCGACGCTGCATCGCTGCGCTGAACTCGGCCGCGTGCACGTTCACAAGGGCCAACTGGCGTTTCCGGATTTGCCGCGGTTTTAGGAACGGAACGCTTCATCGCCATTTCCCGGGTAGGGCCACGGGAGGCGGCGCATGCCGCCGGATTGCCCTTTCACCTGCGCCTCGCATGCCTTAAGAGCGCGCCAACGCGTTTTTTAGTCCTGTGAGCCCATGATCCGCCTCGACAATATCAGCAAGCAAAACGGCCATCAGATCGTCTTCATCGAGGCCCAGGCGGCGCTCCAGCGCGGCGAGAAGGTCGGGCTCGTCGGCCCCAATGGTTCCGGCAAGACCACGCTGTTCCGCCTCATCACCGGCGAAGACCTGCCCGACGAAGGCCAGGTCGCAGTCGATCGCGGCATCACCATCGGCTATTTCAGCCAGGACGTCGGCGAGATGTCCGGCCGCAGCGCGGTCTCGGAGGTGATGGATGGCGCGGGGCCTGTCAGCGTTGTCGCAGCAGAACTGAAGGAACTGGAAACCGCGATGGCGGATCCGGCCCGCGCCGGCGAGATGGACGCGATCATCGAGCGCTACGGCGAGGTGCAGCATCGCTTCGAGGAACTCGGCGGCTACGAGCTGGAAGGCCGCGCCCGCGAGGTGCTGGCGGGCTTGAGTTTCTCGCAGGAGATGATGGACGGCGACGTCGGCGCGCTCTCGGGCGGCTGGAAGATGCGCGTCGCGCTGGCGCGGATTCTCCTGATGCGGCCCGACGCCATGCTGCTCGACGAGCCTTCCAACCATCTTGATCTGGAAAGCCTGATCTGGCTGGAGCAGTTTTTGAAGAATTACGACGGCCTGCTGCTGATGACCTCGCACGATCGCGAGTTCATGAACCGCATCGTCGGCCGCGTCGTCGAGATCGATGGCGGGGCGCTCACCTCCTATTCCGGCAACTACGAGTTCTACGAACAGCAGCGGGCGCTCGCCGAAAAACAGCAGCAGGCGCAGTTCGAGCGCCAGCAGGCGATGCTCGCCAAGGAGATCAAATTCATCGAGCGCTTCAAGGCGCGCGCCTCGCATGCCGCGCAGGTGCAGAGCCGCGTGAAAAAACTCGACAAGATCGAGCGGGTCGAGCCGCCGAAGCGTCGTCAGACTGTGGCGTTCGATTTTCCTCCCGCGCCGCGCTCCGGCGAGGACGTGGTCGCGCTCAAGAACGTGCACAAGGGCTATGGCACGAAGCGCATCTACGATGGGCTCGACTTTATGGTGCGGCGGCGCGAGCGCTGGGCCGTGATGGGCGTCAACGGCGCGGGCAAGTCGACGCTGCTGAAGCTGATCGCCGGCGCGGCCGAGCCCGACGACGGCACGGTGGCGGTCGGCGGCAGCGTCAAAATGGGTTATTTCGCGCAGCACGCCATGGACCTGCTCGACGGCGAGCGCACCGTGTTCCAGCAGCTCGAGGACACGTTTCCGCAGGCGGGGCAGGGCTCGTTGCGCGCGCTGGCCGGCTGCTTCGGGTTTTCCGGCGACGACGTCGAAAAGAAATGCCGCGTGCTGTCGGGCGGCGAGAAGGCGCGGCTGGTGATGGCGATCATGCTATTCGATCCGCCGAATTTTCTGGTGCTGGACGAGCCGACCAACCATCTGGACATGGCGACCAAGGAAATGCTGATCGCGGCGCTCGCCGATTACGAAGGCACCATGCTGTTCGTCTCGCACGACCGGCATTTTCTCGCCGCACTCTCCAACCGCGTGCTGGAGCTGACGCCCGACGGCATCCATCAATACGGCGGCGGCTACACCGAATACGTCGCGCGCACGGGGCAGGAAGCGCCGGGCTTGCGGAGCTGAAGGGCGTAGCATTGCTCAATCGTCGTTCCCGCCAAGTGCGCAATTGCGCGCGGGTGCGGGGATCCATACTCCCTATTCCCTCTAGTGAATAAGTAGGTCGTCAGAGAGGCGTGATGACGCTTTGACCTGCTAGAGCCTTTCCGCTTCTGATGGAATCAGAAGCGGAGCTCTATGTTTTTGGTTTGACGCGTTTTCTTTACGCGAACCGGCCGCCACTTCGCTCGAAAACGCTATAGTGCATTTTCAATTTTCGACGAAAGCGCTTACCGAGCGACGATGAATGCTCCCTCTCCCATGGGGAGAGGGGTGGGGTGAGGGGGTACGAGCTTTCGATATTAAACGCCCCCTCACCCGACCGTCTCCGCGGAGTTTATCATCGGGCCGGCGGAGCCGGACCCGTTGGCTTCGCCGGTCGACCTCTCCCCGGCGGGGAGAGGTGATGTCGGGCACCTTCTCGATTCGATAAGTGACGCCCTAGGCTGTGAGCGGTTTTCCTGCCGCCGCCACGATCCCCATTGCGCTGGCGGGATTCATGGCGTCCACCATGCTCGTGGGAATCAGGATGGTCGCGCCGCGCTCCTTGGTGGTCTCATAGATGATGTTCATGGCGCGCAACTGCAGCGCCGCCGGCGTGCGCGCGTAGGTCTCCGCGGCCTCGACGAATTTTGCCGCGATCTCCTGTTCGGCCTGCCCGAGCAGCACGCGCGCGAGCTTCTCGCGTTCGGCCTGCGCCTGCCGGCTCATGGCGTCCTGCAAGGCGGGCGGCACGCCGATGTCCCGGATCTCGACGGACAGCACCGCCACGCCCCATTCCGCGGTCTTGCGGCCGATCTCGTCGCGCAGGAGTTGATCGCCCTGCTTGCGTTCCGACAACAGCGTGGACAACAGCGACGAGCCGACCACCTCGCGCAGCGAGGTTTGCGCGACCTGGGTGATCGCCTGCCGGTAGTTGGTGATCTCGAGCGCGGCGCGCTGCGGATCGTGGATCTGCCAGAAGATCACCGCGTCGATATTCACCGGCACCGTGTCCTTGCTGAGCGCGGTTTCCGCATTGATCTCGGTGGTCTGGATGCGCTGGTCGAGCCACGACGCCACCGTGTCGATGAACGGAACGATCACGAACAGGCCGGGGCCGCGAATGGCCGTGAGCTTACCCAACCGGAGCACGACCGCGCGCTCCCATTGATCGGCCACCTTGATCGCCTGCGGAATCAGGATCGCGACGATGACCAGCACCGCGGCGAGGAGATAGCCGCCGCGCCATGCGGCGTCGTACGCGACCCAGCCGGCGGCAACGGCCAGCGCGAGGACAATGACGGCAAGCACGAAAGCAAGCTGGTTGGTGCCTTTGGCGCTAAAATAGTTGTTCATGACGACTATTCCTTCTGCTTTGCGAGAGCCTTGATGCGATCGGCGAGAGCGGCCGGATCGATGCCCGCGGCTGTCGCCGTGGCGAGCGTTTGCTTGGCGAGACTGTCGATCTGCGAGGCCTGCGCGCGCGCGCCCATCGGCGGCGGCGGCTCGGCCACGAAGCTGCCGCGCCCCCGGACCAGCGTGATCGCGCCCATCCGCTCCAGTTCGTCGTAGGCGTGCCGCACCGTGTTGAGGTCGATCTTCATCGCGACCGCCACCTCGCGCATGGTCGGCATCTGCTCGCCGCGCGCGAGCACGCCCGCGCCCAGCGACCTTAAAATCTGATCCCGGAGCTGGACATAGATCGGAATGCCGGAGCTCTCGAGACGCAGCGATTTCAAAAGTTGTGTATGCATGTACTAGTACACTAGTGTTTACCTATTGTCGTGTCAAGTATCGTGTCAAGCGGTGTCCCTGAGATTGACAGGGCAAAGCGCACGGGCTCATAATCCCCGCAGGTGGATACGACCTGCCGCTTGCGCCCTCCGGGGATGGTGAACGTATCGCATCGCTTCGAACCCCTTTGCCGGGCGAACGAGTCAGTAACGCAAGCCTCTGACATTTCTCGTTCGCCACAGCAGAGGAAGATGACATGCGCGATTTCCGCGATGCCAAGGCCATGGCGCAAACCCTGCGCGACGCCTTCGATACGAAGTCCGTCCCCATTAGCCACAGCGAGAGCCTGGAGCTGGTCGCCAAAATTCTCGGCCTTCATGACTGGAATACGCTGGCGGCCCGCATTCAGGGCCATCAGCCGGCGGCCGGTGAGCCGGGAATGGCAACATCCGCGCTTTCGATGTCCACCGGCACGGTCATTCCGGTCACGCCGATGCGAGATGTCGTGTTCTTTCCGCAGATGGTGACGCCGATTTTCGTCGGCCGCGAAAAAACCATGCGCGCGCTGGAAGCCGCGATGGCGGGCGACGGCCTCGTTCTGGTGGTCACCCAGCGGCGCGGCGCCGACGACGATCCGACCCTTGACGATCTGTATCGGGTCGGGGTCACGGCAAGAATTATCGATCGCCAGACGCTGCTGGATGGAACGCTGAAGTTCTTTGTGTCGTGCATCGAACGCAAGACCGTCGTCCGCCCGGTCGCGGGCGAATTTCTTGCCGCCGAAGTCGCACCCCTGAAGGAGACCGGCGGCGAGAGTGCCGAAGCGGCCGATCTGTCGCGCGCCGTGCTCGATGCCTACCAGCGCTATGCCAAGGTGGATTTCGTGGCGACGCCGCGCGGGACGCCGGCATTGTTCAAGTTGCCGAGCGCCGGTGAACCCGGCCGGTTGGCCGATTCCGTCGCGGGTCTGGTATCGGCGCCGATCGAGCGCAAGCAGCAGCTCCTCGAAGCAGGCGACGTAATCGCGCGGCTCAAGCTGTTGCTCGCGGTGATGGAGGCTGGCCCTCCGGTGGCGTGAGGGCTGCGTGGAATTGCATCACGCATCATGGCCGGAGGCTCGGCCATGATGCGATGAAGCGCTTTCCTTGAAAAACCTCGCCGTCATTTCCGAAGCCGCGTCAGCGGCTATCGGGAATCCATAATCTCGGTGTGACTGACAATCGAAAGGCAGGGGTTCTGAATTCCGATTAGCTATCGGTGCGAACGCAAAGCGCTCGTCGCCTAAAGCGTGTCACTTTTGACGGAGATGCATTCTGCGTGGCGATGAGCGCCCCCTCTCCCATGGGGAGAGGGTTGGGGTGAGGGGGTACGATGTCAGTGCTATTCGAACCCCTCACCCGGCACTGTCTGGACGACGCTTCGCGTCGCCATGAGTGCCGACCTCTCCCCGGTGGGGAGAGGTGAAGAGAAGCACCATCTTGATTCGCGCTGCGGTTTCGGCTCGGAAGAGACCATGCGCCGCAGTTTTTTTGCGCCCGCTGGCAACCACGCGGCAGGATTATCGCAGCCGCTTCGGCGCCTGAGCTTGGCTGGTTGCGGCTCTGACGGTCCCGAAAAATTATTTCATTCGCGATGTCGGTTCGGCAAGACCGTCTCCGTCTTTCAGGCACAGCGGGCCCTCCCGGCCGGACAAATGCGGAGAGAACGACGATGCGTTTCATGGTGATCGTGAAAGCCAGCAAGGACACCGAAGCCGGCGTGATGCCGAGCACGGAACTGCTGGCTGCAATGGGACAGTTCAACGAGGAAATGGTGAAGGCTGGCGTCATGCAGGCGGGTGAAGGGCTGCACCCGACCTCGAAAGGCGCGCGCATCAAATATTCCGGCGGCGCGCCTGTTGTGACCGAGGGCCCGTTTCCGGTGAGCGGCGATCTCGCCTGCGGCTTTTGGCTGATCGAAGTGAGATCAAAAGACGAGGCGATTGCTTGGATGAAGCGCGCGCCGTTCGACGGCGGCGCGGAGATCGAGTTGCGGCAGATCTTTTCAACCGAGGATTTCGGCGAGTCGCTGACGCCGGAGTTGCGTGAGCGGGAGGAACGTTTGTGCACCGAAGTCGCCGCACGGCGGTAGGCGGGCAAGTCTTGAGAGCGATGCCGAAACGCGTTTCATCT
>JAFEFK010000803.1 GCA_018240625.1 Pseudomonadota bacterium | reverse complement strand
CTAAAGGGCTTGCCGTGTCGGGCGATTCGTTCATTCTCGGCGGCGTCAGCTTTCGCCTTGTCGCGTAGGTTGCTCCCCACCTTGACGATAAGAATTCCTGAAAACACAGCGCAAGGATTCGTGAATGTCCGCCGCGACGATCGATCGACAGCACCCGCTTGATTCCTTCTTTGCTCCGTCGGGTATCGCCATCATCGGAGCGTCGCGCGACGTTGAGAAGATTCCGGGCCGCCTCTTGTCGATGCTGCGCAAGAACAATTATCCCGGGCAGCTTTATCCGATCAATCCAAACTACGCCGATATCGATGGTCTGAAATGCTACCCCTCGATCGCAGCGGTCGCGCAGCCGGTCGACCTTGCGATTGTCGTAATCCCGGCGAAAGCCGTTCTCGGCGCGCTGGAAGAATGCGCGGCGGCCAGCGTCAAGAACGTCATCATCATTTCCTCCGGCTTTGCGGAGGAGGGCGGCGACAGTTCTGCGATGCAGGATGCCATCGTCGCACTCGCCAAGCGCACGGGGATGCGGATTTCCGGGCCCAATGCCGAGGGGTTTTACAGCGAAGTCCAGCATGTCGCGGCGACCTTCAGCCCGACCGTCGACGTCAAGCCGGGCGCGGTAAATCTGGTTGCCACAAAACGCCGGATTGCGATTGTCGCACAGAGCGGCGGCGTCGGCTTTGCGATCAAGCACCGCGCCAAGGCGCTGGGCATCGCCATCAGCTATTGCGTCAGCGCGGGCAACGAGGCCGATCTCGGTGCCGGAGAATTCCTGGATTACATGGTGCAGGACTCCTCGACCGACGCGATCCTGCTGTTCATCGAAGGCATTCGCGATGTCGACAAATTCCTCGCAGCCGCAAAACGCGCTGCCGAGGTCGGCAAGCCCATTATCGTCACAAAAGTCGGCCGCTCCGGCGCCGGCGAGCGCGCGGCAGCCTCGCACACCGCGAGCATGGCCGGCTGGTCGGCGGCCTATGACGCGGTGTTCGCCAAATACGGCTTCATCGTCTCCAACGATCTCGACGAGGCCGTCGCGATCGCCTGTGTTTTGACCACGAGCCCGTTGCCGAAGGGAGATCGCGTCGCCGTTCTCACGGTGTCTGGCGGCGCCGGCATCTGGGGCGCGGATACGGTGTCGGCGCAGGGCATGCAGGTGCCGGAATTGTCGGCATCGATCCAGGATGAAATCCGAAAATTGCTTCCGTCGTATGGCACGGCGCGAAATCCGATCGATGTCACGGCGCAAGGCGTCAACAGCGGCGGTCTGCAGAAGAGCATCGATCTGTTGAGTGATTCCGACGAGGTCGATGCGATGCTGGTGGTGCTGTCGCTGTCGAGCGAGGTGCGGATGCCGTTCAAGCAGGCCGAGCTCAAGCCTGTGATCGATGCCCAGAAAAAGCCGATCGTGTTTTATTCCTACACGTTGCCGTCGATGTTCGCGCGCACCGAGCTTGCGAAGTCGGGCGCGGTAGTGCTGTCGGGGTTGACGCATGCGGGCGTCGCGCTGCGCGAGATGGTCCGATACGCGAACTTCAAGCCCGCGCCGGCCGCGGCCGCGTCCGGCGCGACG
>JAFEFK010000802.1 GCA_018240625.1 Pseudomonadota bacterium | reverse complement strand
GATCCTCTCCCTGCGCCATCGCGCGGGCTTTCTCCCGCTGCGCGCCGCCGGTGATGTAGGACAACAACTCGAACAGGCTGTCGGGTGCCGGCGCTAGCGAAACCTCCTCATGCAGCACGTCGCGCAGGGTTTTCCCTCTCACTTCCGTGGTATGGGAGGCGCCGAGCAACGCGATGATCTGATCGACATGGCCGAGATCGTTGTTGGCGAAGATGCCGAAGGAATCGCCGACGACATAATCCAGCCCGCAGCCGCTGAGGTCGAAATCAATATGCCAGGTTTCCTTCTCCGATCCGGGCTTGTTGAGCAGACGGCGGGAAACGAACGTCGCATCCGCGGGGTTGTCCCGCGAACGGCCGGGCTGTACCACCTCCAGGGAAACCGCTGACGGTACCGCCTTGGCGAAAGCAGCCGGCGTTGGTGATTTCGCGGTGTCCAACTCCTCGTAGAGCGTCTTCAGCATCCGCGCGGTTTCCTTGCCGCCGGGCACGCACAAATTCAATCTCAACTCGGATTTATTCGCCAGCGCATCGGAATAGTCGCTGCAATTGTATCCGCATTGCCCGCAATCCTGCTGCGCCATAGCCGCCATCATGCGGCGGCGAAGCGGCCTGCCTTCCGCCAGTTTCATGCGATCTGCGAGCGACACAGTCTGATCGTGCCAAGGCGCTTCGCCATCGTCGGCCTCGCCTGCGACCACTGCGACGCCTTGCTCCGGCGAAAGCGGCGTGGAGCCGTCGAGCGACAACATGCCGACCAGAAATCCATTGAGCCAGGAACGTTGCGCGTCGGAGAACGGCGCGGATGACGGGATCACCTCAAGCCGTGGCGGGGAAATCATCTGGTTCATGCGCCGATCTCCGCATCCGCCAGCTTGCGCAGGCTGTCTCCGCCGTGACGCCGTGAGAAGGCGAGAAACGTTTCATCGGATGACGTCCTGTGCGCCATATAGGCTTTCAGCAGGCGCTCAATCGTTTTTGGCGCATCCTCAGCCTTCAAATCGCGATAGACCTCCTGCCCGATATCGGCATCCGGCCCAAAGCCGCCGCCGGCAAACAGGTGATACCCCTCGACCGTCTCATCGTCGCTACTGCCCGGCACCTTTGCCGCGATCAATCCGATGTCGCTGATGTAGTGCTGGGCGCAGGAATGGTGGCATCCCGTCAGATGGATATTCAAGGGCGTATCGAGCT
>JAFEFK010000801.1 GCA_018240625.1 Pseudomonadota bacterium | reverse complement strand
GAAAGCCTTTGCTTTCATTATAAGCAGTCCGCCGGGTATCGCGGCTTTCTCCTCCGTCGGAGAAGTGCTGGCCGCCGTCGATCTCGATGACCAGCTTTGCGGCGTGACACACGAAGTCGGCAAGGAAAGGTCCTATCGGGAACTGACGGCGAAACCCCAAGTCTTTCAAGCGGTGGCCGCGCAGCATCGACCACATCGCACGTTCGGTGTCCGTAAGATTCCTTCGAAGCGAACGCGCGCGGCCGCGTTGCTGCGACGTGACGCGCCATGACGGCTTTTGCTCGTCGTCCATCTTGACGCCCCCACCCCAACCCTCCCCCGCAAGCGGGAGAGGGAGCACGCCTCGTTGCTTGGTGAAGTCGATCCTAACACGTCGGACAATCGACGTGAGCCGGTGAGGAGGCAAAGTGCTTGCGATAAAAAAGGTCTGTCCCCTCTCCCGCTTGCGGGGGAGGGTTAGGGAGGGGGCGCTACCCGTGTTGGCGGAATTGGCCATTTCGTTCACGAACTCAACCCGCCCGCCAGCGTCGGGACATCGAGCGGTTTGAAGCCGTAGTGGTTGAGCCAGCGCACGTCGCCTTCGAACAGTTGGCGCAGGTCGCTCATGCCGTATTTCAGCATCGCGATGCGGTCGATGCCCATGCCCCAGGCAAAGCCCTGATAGACCTCGGGATCGATGCCGCAGAGCCTCAAGACGTTCGGATGCACCATGCCGCAGCCGAGAATCTCCAGCCAGTCCTCGCCTTCGCCGAACCTGATCTCGCCGTTGTCGCGGCGGCACTGGATGTCGACTTCCAGCGATGGCTCCGTGAACGGAAAGAACGACGGGCGGAAGCGCATGTTGATGTGGTCGACCTCGAAGAACGCCTTGCAGAATTCGTGCAGGATCCATTTGAGGTGGCCGAGATGCGAGGTCTTGTCGATCACGAGCCCCTCGACCTGATGGAACATCGGCGTATGCGTCGCATCCGAGTCGATACGGTAGGTGCGGCCGGGACAGATCACGCGGATCGGCGGCTTCTGGGAAAGCATGGTGCGCACCTGCACCGGCGAGGTGTGAGTCCGCAACAGCATGCGCGAGTTGTCTTCCTTCGGATTGAAGAAAAACGTGTCGTGCATTTCCCGCGCCGGATGGCCTTCGGGGAAATTCAGTTTTGTGAAATTGTAATCGTCGGTCTCGATATCGGGACCTTCGGCGACCGCGAATCCCATGTCGGCGAAAATCGTGGTGACTTCGTCCCAGACCTGGCTCAGCGGATGAATACGTCCGGCATCCGCGGGTGTCTCGCGCAAGGGCAGCGTGACGTCGACGGTCTCCGAGGCAAGGCGGGCATCGAGTGCGGCGTTCTTGAGCAGATCGCGGCGCGCGGCGAGCGCCTGCGTCACGGCATCCTTGGCGAGATTGATCTTCGCGCCCTCGGACTTGCGCTCGTCCGGCGACATCTTGCCGAGCGTCGCGAGCAGCGCCGAGATCGAGCCCTTCTTGCCGAGCGCTGCGACGCGCACGGCTTCCAGCGCGGCTTCGTCGGAAGCGGCTGCGATCTGGGTGAGAATTTCGGATTGAAGCGAATCGAGATTGGACATTTGGCGACCCTTCGGAAAGGCGCTTCAAGACTGGTTCAAGCTGCCACAGCGGAGGCGCGCTCCCTCTCCCATTGGGAGAGGGTTGGGGTGAGGGGTTACAATCCATCGACAGGTCGTAACCCCTCACCCGGCGCTACGCGCCGACCTCTCCCAATGGGAGAGGTGAAAAATCGCCGGATCGCATCGACCCTCCCCCTCCAGGGGAGGGTAAGAAGCATCAGGCCGCCAGCGCGGCCTTGGCCTTTTCGGCGATCGCCTGGAACGCCGCCGGCTCGCTGATGGCGAGATCCGACAGCACCTTGCGGTCGACGGTGATGCCCGACTTCGACAGCGCGTTGATGAAGACGCTGTAGGTCATGCCGAACGGCCGCACGGCGGCGTTGAGGCGCTGGATCCAGAGCGCGCGGAAGGTGCGCTTCTTGCGCTTGCGATCGCGGAAGGCGTACTGGCCGGCCTTGTCGACCGCGGCCTTGGCGGCGCGAATGGTGTTCTTGCGGCGGCCGCGGAAACCCTTGGCGGCCTTGTAGACTTTCTTGTGCTTGGCATGAGCCGTCACACCGCGTTTGACGCGAGACATGACCGATCTCCTTTAAGATGACTGGATGACAATGCGCCGCGCGTGCGCGGCCCGTGCGGGATGGCGATGAACGGCTTAAGCGTTCGGCAAGAAGTACTTCTTGATGTTGTCGCCGTCGGTCTTGAACAACACGCGGGTGCCGCGGAGCTGACGAATCTGCTTCTTCGTCCGCTTGATCATGCCGTGGCGTTTTCCGGCGTGGGCCGAGACGACCTTCCCGGTCCCGGTCACCTTGAAGCGCTTTTTAGCGCCCGATTTGGTCTTCAGCTTGGGCATTTGGCTCTCCTGTTGCCACGACAAAACGCGCCTCGAAAGGCGCTTTTTGCGGCTAAAATGCTCGTTAGAGCGTTGAAAATGCTCAGCTATTTCCGAAATGAAAGTCGCCGGCACACTCGTCGCCACGGCAGCCCTTGATCAGCCGGGCGGCGAAGTCCGGGCTTATGGCAGAGAAGGCCGGAATTGGCAACGATTTAGCGAAAGAACGATATCGTTAAAAACGCGGGGGAGAGCGAAGACTGCGCTTCAGGTGCCCCCTCCCTAACCCTCCCCCGCAAGCGGAGAGGGGGATAGGCCAATTGCCGGGCGAGGGCGTCGCTTCCCAACTTGCGCGCGATGGTCGCTAACAAATTGGAGTGTCGGAATATCGGCGGGCGCGGCGCGCTCCCTCTCCCGCTTGCGGGGGAGGGCTGGGGTGGGGGGCCATTTTGGTGCGAAGGGTGTTTTGAAGCCCGCTCAGCGAGGAGCCAGTACCATGACGACCTGACGGCCCTCGAACCGGGCGTCCTGTTCGACCTTGGCGTAGCTGGCGACGTCGGTTTTCACCTTGTCGAGCAGTTTTGTGCCGATCTCCTGATGGGCCATTTCGCGGCCGCGATAGCGCAAGGTGATCTTGACCTTGTCGCCCTCCTCGAAGAACCGCTGCATCGCCTTCATCTTCACGTCGTAATCGTGATCGTCGATCATCGGACGGAGCTTGATCTCCTTGATCTCGACGACCTTCTGCTTCTTGCGGGCTTCGGCGGCCTTTTTCTGGGCCTGAAACTTGTACTTCCCGTAGTCCATGATCTTGCAGACGGGAGGATTGCCGTTCGGTGCAATCTCGACCAGATCCATGCCGGCATCCATGGCCAGCTTGATGGCAGCCACGGTCTCGACGGTGCCGTGGTTGATGCCCTCCTGATCGATCAACTGAATCTGGGCGTTGCGGATTTCATCGTTGGTGCGCGGTCCGTCTTTTGCGACGGGGGCTGGCGCTCTGTTGGGACGGCGAATGGGTAGCTCTCCAATGTTATGAACGAAGACGGCGTATGACCCGCTGCAGTGTGAACGGTTTGGCGATCAGATCGTGCGCCCATAAATAGGTTAAAGCGCGATCGGACGCAAAGCCGGGGTCCACTTTTGCTGATCGCGCTTATTTTG
>JAFEFK010000800.1 GCA_018240625.1 Pseudomonadota bacterium | reverse complement strand
TTAGCTCTGGCAGATTCGCACACCTGAGCAACGCTGCCGACCTCGAAAATCAATCCGCTCATGAGATCGCTGGCACCCTTCTGGAAACGAAAGGTAGCGTTGACCAGTTTGATTTCCGGATTGCCGTCCTCACCCTTGCTCACGGGAAGCCCGAGGATGCGGCCCCAGTGTGCCGCAAGGACATCCGGCTCAGGGCTTTCCATTTCAACGCCGATAAGCGCCCGCGTGACGTCTTGGCGGATCGCCTTCTGCCAGCCCGGGCCGGCCGGCGGATAGGGGCCGAGGATGTTGTCGCTGCCTGCGGTGTAATTGAATTCGATGAAGGCCGCGCGGCAATCACGCGGATGCAACTGCACGCCGCGATAGGGCGGATGGTCGATCACGTTGGCCGTCCGCACGCCCATTGTCTGCGCATGCCGCCCCCGCGCATCGGGATCGTCACACGAAAAAATCGCCATATAGCCGCCGCGCCCGCCTGTCTTCTCGATGAAGCGGCCCGCCGCGGTGCCCCGCTGTGTGGGCGCGACCACCTCGAGAAGAACGCTATCGACGGGCAGCAGTGCGTTCTCGAGACCATATTTGGCGACATTGCCGTCGCGGTAGCAGACGTTGAGGCCCATGATCCCGGCGATGTCAGAGATCACGGGCTCGAGGTGAGGCGCGACAAGGCAAATCTGCCGCAACCTCAAATGATCGGCGGCACCCGCCATCTCACTGTCCCTGAAATACAGGCTTGCGCTTCTCGACGAATGCCTTCGCGGCCTCCTTGTGATCGGCGGTGTCGCCGCAGCGGGTGTGATGGATCGCCTCGCCGTCAAAGCAGGTTTCCAGCGACATTGATTCGGCGTTGTTGATGTTGGTCTTGATGTAGCCGAGCGTCACGCTCGGTCCCTGCGCCAGCGACATCGCCAGTTCATGCGCAGCGGCGTCGATCTCCGCATCCGCCACCACCTTGCTCACCATGCCGAGCGCCAGCGCTTCGGGCGCGGTCAACACCGGCGACATCAGATAAAGCTCGCGCGCCCTGGCGCTGCCGAGCATCTTGGTGAGGAAATACGTGCCGCCGTAGTCACCGGATAATCCGACTTTCGCGAAAGCAGTCGTGATCTTGACGGACGTGCTCGCGACCCGCAGATCGCACGCCAGCGCGATCGACAGCCCCGCCCCCGCCGCCGCGCCATCGAGCTGCGCCACCACCGGCTTTGGCATCTGATGAAGAATACGCGAGACCTCCATGCCGCGGCGCAGGTTGACGCGCTTCGCCTCGAACGGCAGCGGCGCACGTCCCTCGGCCATCGACTTGACGTCGCCACCGACGCAGAACGTGCCGCCCGCGCCCTTCAGCAGCACGGCGCGAACCTCATGATCCTCCGCCGCGCGCCGCGCCGCTTCCACCAGCCCCCGCGTCATGTCGGGATTGAGCGCATTGCGCCGATCCGGACGATTCATCGTGATGGTCAGCAGTCCGCGATCGAGCTTTTGAAGAACCATGTCGTTCATCGGAGTTTTCCTTGTTTTGTTCTTATTCGTACAGTTGCGCCGTCATCCTGAGGTGCGAGCCCACTCAGGGCGCGCGCCTCGAAGGATCGCTGCGAACTCTTTGGCATTCCCCGGGGCTACGGCG
>JAFEFK010000007.1 GCA_018240625.1 Pseudomonadota bacterium | reverse complement strand
ATTCCGGATAGCCGCTTCGCGGCTTCCGCAATGACGACGGAATCCACAATCGTCCAAAAGCATCCATAGCTACTCCGCAGCCTGAACCATCGATCGGCGTGCGCGTTTCTCGGCATAGGCCGCAGCGGCTTCACGCACCCACGCGCCGTCCTCGTGCGCCTTGCGCCGCGCCGCGAGACGGTCACGATTGCACGGCCCGTTGCCGGCCAGAACCTGCTTGAATTCGGTCCAGTCGATATGGCTGGAGCGCCAGTGTCCGTCGGCATCCTGCGTCATGCCGGGATCGGGAATGGTCAGGCCGAGATATTCCGCCTGCGGCACGGTGGCGTCGACGAATTTCTGGCGCAGCTCGTCATTGGAGAAGCGCTTGATCTTCCATTTGGTCGAGGTGTCGCTGTGCTGGCTCGCCTGATCCGGCGGCCCGAACATCATCAGCACCGGCCACCACCAGCGATCCAGCGCGTTCTGCGCCATCGCCTTCTGCTCGGCCGTGCCGCGACACAGCGTCAGCATGATCTCGAAACCCTGCCGCTGATGGAAAGATTCTTCCTTGCAGACGCGGATCATCGCGCGCGCATAGGGTCCGTAGGAGCAGCGGCACAACGGAATCTGGTTCATGATCGCGGCGCCATCGACCAGCCAGCCGATCGCGCCGATGTCGGCCCATGTCAGCGTCGGATAGTTGAAGATCGAGGAATATTTCGCCTTCCCCGCCAGCATCGCATCCACGAGTTCTTCGCGCGAGGCGCCGAGCGTTTCCGCGGCCGCGTAAAGATAAAGTCCGTGCCCGCACTCGTCCTGCACCTTGGCGAGCAGCGCCGCCTTGCGGCGCAACGATGGCGCGCGCGTGATCCAGTTGCCTTCGGGAAGCATGCCGACGATTTCGGAATGGGCGTGCTGCGAAATCTGCCGCGTCAATGTTTTGCGATACGCCGCCGGCATCCAGTCGTTGGGCTCGATGCGCTCGTCAGCATCGATGCGCGCCTGAAACTGCGCGGATTGCGTGGCGTCTTCGACATGACGGT
>JAFEFK010000079.1 GCA_018240625.1 Pseudomonadota bacterium | reverse complement strand
CAGCTTGGACAGGTCGAAATCGTCGCGGCCGATGCCGGTGCCGAGCGCAGTGATCAGCGTGCCGATCTGCTCGGATGAGAGCATCTTGTCGAAGCGCGCACGCTCGACGTTGAGAATTTTGCCGCGCAGCGGCAAGACCGCCTGGAATTCGCGGTTGCGGCCTTGCTTGGCGCTGCCGCCGGCCGAATCGCCCTCGACGATGAACAGTTCGGACTTCGCGGGATCGCGTTCCTGACAATCGGCGAGCTTGCCGGGTAGCGAAGCGATGTCGAGCGCGCCCTTGCGCCGCGTCAGCTCGCGCGCTTTTCTCGCCGCCTCGCGGGCGGCGGCGGCCTCGACCACCTTGTTGACGATGAGTTTCGCTTCAGTCGGGTGTTCCTCGAACCAGGCGGCGAGCGCCTCGTTGAGGACGTTCTCGACCACCGGACGCACTTCCGAAGACACCAGCTTGTCCTTGGTCTGCGACGAAAATTTCGGGTCGGGCACCTTCACGGAGAGAACGGCGGTGAGCCCTTCGCGGCAGTCATCGCCGGTCAGTGCGATCTTTTCCTTCTTGGCGATGGCGTCGGCATAGCCGTTGACCTGCCGGGTCAGCGCCCCGCGGAAACCGGCCAGATGGGTGCCACCGTCACGCTGCGGAATGTTGTTGGTGAAGCACAGAACGTTCTCGTGATAACTATCGTTCCACCACAGCGCGGCCTCGACGTTGATGCCGTTCATGTCGGCGCGGATCATGATCGGATCCGGCACCATCGCCTTCTTGTTGCGGTCGAGATATTTCACGAACTCGACGACGCCGCCCTCGTACATCATCTGCTCGCGCTTCTCGACCGCGTGACGCATGTCCGAGAGCAGGATGTTGACGCCGGAGTTCAGGAACGCGAGCTCGCGCAGGCGATGCTCCAGCGTCGCAAAATCATATTCAACGTTGGTGAAGGTTTCGGTCGAGGCGAGAAACGTGACTTCGGTGCCGCGCTTGCCGTTGGCGTCACCAACGACTTTCAGCGGCGCCACCGCGTCGCCGTGGGCGAACGCGATAAGATGTTCCTTGCCGTCGCGCCAGACCCGCAATTCCAGCTTGCTCGACAGCGCATTGACGACGGAGACGCCGACGCCGTGCAGTCCGCCGGAGACCTTGTAGGAATTCTGATCGAACTTTCCGCCGGCGTGGAGCTGGGTCATGATGACCTCGGCCGCCGAGATGCCTTCGCCCTTGTGGATGTCGACGGGGATGCCGCGGCCATCGTCGCGCACGGTGACCGAATTGTCGGCATTGAGGATGACTTCAACGGCGGTGGCGTGGCCCGCCAGGGCCTCGTCGATGGCGTTGTCAACGACTTCGTAGACCATGTGATGCAGGCCGGAGCCGTCGTCGGTGTCGCCGATATACATGCCCGGCCGCTTACGGACGGCATCGAGGCCTTTCAGAACCCGGATCGATTCCGCGCCGTATTCGATGGGCGCAACGTGCTCAGGATCGGCGATCGGTTGCCGGGCGGGTTCTGTCATGAAAAGGCCTTTGGAAGATGTCCCGAATCAGCGCTGAAATAACGGCCGAAGCGCTCTATTTCTGGCATGAAAGCCGTCATGCGCCTAGCGCAAAGTGGCTCTTGTCAAACCTTTGAATAAATAGGGATTTTAGCCTATTTTT
>JAFEFK010000799.1 GCA_018240625.1 Pseudomonadota bacterium | reverse complement strand
GTCGGAGAAAGAGGTCATCGAAGAGGTTTCAGCCGAGCGCATCCGGCAGGATGTCGAGGCTATCGTTCGGGATATCCCGCACCGCGCAGCGGGAAGTGCCAATGGCAAGCGGATGGCGGAATACAGCCGCGCGGCGATGTCGAAGATCGGCATCAAGGATGTCGCGGTTCATGAATTGCAGGCCATCGTTTCGTTTCCGGAGCATGCCGGCTGTCGCGTGGAAGCGCCGACGCCGCTGACGTTTACCGCCAACACGCTCGGACACAGCACCGAGACGGGCCCAGCCGGAGTTCGCGCCGAGATTGTCGATGTCGGCAGCGGCGCGCTGGCGAATTATTCCGGCAAGGACGCGCGCGGCAAAATCATTCTCACCGAACTTTCCTATTCTCCTGCGCGCCATGAGAAGCAGCGCATCGCGGCGGAGCAGGGTGCCGTCGGCGCGATCATGATGAACTGGGGGCCTCCGGACAATACGGCCGTTCCGTTCGGCTCGGTCAAACCGATGTGGGGAAACCCGACGCCGGACACCATCGACAAGGAAATGACCGTCATTCCCTGCATCGGTGTCGCGCGGGTCGATGGCTTGAAAATCCGCGAACTCGCGGCCAGCGGGCCGGTAACGGTCTGGATCGAAACGCATGTCGACAATGGCTGGCGGCCGGTGCAAATCACCGTCGCGCGATTGCCCGCACCGGACACGTCGCCCGAGCACGACGACTTCATTCTGGTCGGCGGCCATCAGGATAGCTGGCCCGGAGAAGCTGCGACCGACAATGCCGCAGGCAACGCCTGCATGATGGAGTTGGCGCGGGTCTTCCAGAAACGTCGCGACGAACTGCGCCGCGGTCTGACATTTGGATTCTGGACGGCTCACGAAACCGGCACCATGTCGGGTTCGACGTGGTTCGCCGATCAGAACTGGGACAGCCTTCGCAAAAACTGCATCGCCTATTTCCAGATCGATCAGCCGGCCTGTATCGGCACTACCGAATGGGCGACGTCGTCGAATCCCGAACTCCGCGCCTTCCATACCGGCATTGAATCCCGGCTGCTCAAGAAGAACATCCGCTGGGAGCGTCAGGCGAAGTCCGGAGATTCGAGCTTCTTCGGGATAGGCATTCCGTCCTTTCAGGGGCGAGGCGCCTACACCGCAGAAGAACTGAAAAACACCGCGCATGCCACGCTTGGCTGGTGGCACCATTCCCTGGAGAACCGGCTCGACAAGCTCGACTGGTCGCTGATGCAGGAACATATCCGCGTCTACGCGGCCTATATGTGGGAATTGGCAACTGCGCCCGTACTGCCGTTCCGTTTTGCGCCGGTTGCAAAGCAGATATCCGACCGGCTGGCTGAATTGAGCGCCGCCGGAAAGAGTGTCGGTCTTGCCGGTGCCGAGCAGCGTGCGGCGCGCTTTGCCGAAGCAATTGCCAAATTCGATGCGCGCGCTGCGCTGGAGGCCGAGCGGTTCGCCAGGAACAGCGGATCCGAAGCGTCCGCGGTTTTGCTCAATCGCACAATGAAGCGTCTGTCGCGCATCATTGTGCCTCTGCAATCGAGCGCGATCGGCAGCTACGGGCACGATACCTACGGCTTCACGCCTCAGACGACCATGATCCCGAGTCTCTACGATCTCACCCGTCTGGAGAAGATGCCGGATGGCGAGCAGCGCTGGATGCTGGAAACGAAGGCGATCCGGTCGCGCAATCGCGTGGCTGACGGACTTCAGGATTCGGTCGATCTCATTGCGGATGCTTTCGCACAGCTCGGGTAACACACGCCTTTCCAGGAGTTGACATGAGGCTGTTGACATGAGGCTTTCGTGCCGAAACTGGTAAAATGTAAATTCCTGATCGATGGCACCGGTGCACCCGCTGCCGCGGACATGGGCCTTTTGCTCGAGGGCGAACGCATCAGCGACATCAGGCCGGTCAGTGCGTACCGTGACCTGTCCTCGGATATCGAAATCGTCGATCTCTCCACGTCCTGGGTCATGCCCGGAATCGTCAACGCGCATACGCATCTGTCGCTGGTGCCGGGGAAGGGCAATCAGCCCGGGCAAAAGCGATTGCCGCCGGGCATCAACGTGCTGCGCAGCATTCCGAATCTACTGAAGGATGTGCGCTCCGGTGTGACCACCACGCGCATTATGGGCGAAGAGAATTACATCGACATCGATTTCAAGAAAGCGCTTGAGAGCGGGCTCATTCACGGTCCGCGGATGATTACGGCAGGCGTTGCACTGTCCGCATCGCACAGTCATGGAGTTGGACTGAAGCCTGCCGACGGCCCGTTCGAAATCCAGAAACTGGCGCGGCAGAATCTCGGTCAGGGGGCCGACTTCATCAAGCTGTTTGCCACCGGTGGCGCCAGCAGTCCGGGAAAGACACTGCATTCCTGTCCATACTCGCGCGTGGAGATAGCCGCCGCCGTCGAAGAGGCGACGCGGGCCGGCACCTACGTTGCGGCCCATGCCCATGGAGGAACAGGTGTTGATTTCTGCATCGAGGAAGGGGTTCGCACCATCGAACACGGCGCCTTCATCCATGAGAAACAACTCGATGCGATCATTCGTAAAGATCTCTGGATCGTGGCGACGTCCTCGATCCTTTTCCACCGCGACGGAATCGAGGGAACGGATTTCGCCATTCCCCTGATCAAGGAAAAAGTGCTGCGTGCGCGCGAGGCCGCGGCAGCGAATTTTGCGCGCGTGATCAAGTCGGGCGCCAATCTGGCGATCGGCACCGACTCGGTGCATGGCGAAATGCCGTTTGAGATGGAGAAGCTCGTCGAGTTCGGTGCGTCTCCGATGCAGGCGGTGCTGGCCGGCACCCGCGAGGCGGCCAAGGCCTGCCGGGTCGATGATGTCGCAGGCACGCTCGAGTCCGGTAAATCGGCGGATTTCATTGCGCTCGCGAAGAACCCGCTCGATGCCATCTCGCACGTTCGAACCGTGACCGACGTATATATTCGCGGCAAAAAATTTGTAGGGATCTAGCGTTCTCGGCAGGAAAAAACCGATGTCGGAATTCGCAACTGAAATATTACGCGAGACTTTGCCGGCGATGTCCGATCCGTCGCGCGAGATGGATGAATTGCTCGGCGATCTCGATCTTGTGCTGAGGTGCCGTTGCTGCGAGCCGCGCGACCGTTTTATCGCGATCGAAAGCTGGCCGGCTGCGGACACGCCTGGCTCCGCGGAAATGACGTTGAGTGAGTCGCATTGGGGGAGCACGCGATGACGATCGAGCACACCGAAGACTATGCAGCGGCGTTGAGCCACAACGGCGCCGAAAGCGACGCCGAACGAAAAAAGGCGATCATCGCCTCCGCAGTCGGAAATTTTCTGGAACTGTTCGATTTTGCGATCTACGGGTTTCTCGCAATTCCCCTGGGCGCCAATTTTTTTCCGTCCCACGATCCGCTGATGTCGCTCCTGAGCAGCTTTGCGACATTCGGCGTCGGCTTCATCATGCGGCCGGTCGGGGCCGTCGTGATTGGCATCTATGGCGACATCAAAGGGCGAAAGGCGGCGCTGGCGCTGACCATTGTCATGATGGCCACGGCGACCGGCGTCGTGGGCATCCTGCCGTCCTACGCGCAGATCGGAATTGCCGCGCCGGCCCTGCTCGTTTTGTGCCGGATGGTGCAGGGTTTCGCGACCGGCGGAGAGTGGGGAGGTGCCGCAGCCTTCCTGGTGGAGCATTCGCCGGACAAGCGCCGTGGCTTTGTCAGCAGCCTGCAGCAGATCGGCAATCATCTGGGCGGCATTGTCGGATCCCTGCTGGTTGCGGGATTGACCTACTCACTGGCGCACGCCGACTACATTTCGTGGGGCTGGCGGATTCCGTTTCTTGTCGGGTTGCTGGTAGGACCCATCGGCTATTATCTGCGCACTCGCGTTGCCGATACACCGACTTTCCGCCGCGCGGTTGTCGAGAACCGGGTTGAGCGCGCGCCGTTCAAGACATTGTTCGCCAAGTTCAGCCCGCGCGTCCTCGGCGCCACGCTGATCAGCATCATCGGCACCACGACCAATTTCACGTTCACCATCTATCTGATGAACTACGCCATCCAGCAACAGCATGTGCCGGCCGACCTGGCGCTGTTGTCGTTGACGCTTTCGCACACGATGCTGATGTTGATGCTGCCGTGGGTCGGCTGGTTATCGGATCGCGTTGGGCGCAAGCCCCTGATGATGATCATGAGCTTTGGCTTTGTGATCGTGAGTTATCCGATGTTCCTGGCGATCACGACCTATCCGTCAGCGACGACCATGTTCGTCATCCAGTTTCTGTTCTCGCTGCTGCAGGTCTTTTACAGCGGAACGATCTCGCCGGTGCTGGCCGAGATGTTCCCCACTCGGGTCCGGTTTACCGGACTATCGATAAGCTACGGTATCGCCGTGACGCTTTTTGGCGGCACGGCACCATTCATCGCAACGCTGCTGGTTAAGCAGACGGGAAATCCCGCAGCACCTGCATTCTATGTCATGGCGCTGGCGGCGGTGAGCGGCGTTGCCATGCTCATGACGAAGGACAGAACGAACATCGATCTGGAAGACGAAGAATGAAGTGCCAGACCTTATGGATGGATTTCAAACCACACGGTTGGCCTGAGTGAGCGCCGCAATCTCGTGTGAAAATGGGACAATGGAGGCCAACTGCCAATTCGCGTAGGTCGCAATTTACGTTCGGGACGCAAAGATTTAAGGCCGTCGGCGATGGGCAAACGCCTAGTTGTCGGCGGCCCGCAATTTACAAATCGCGTGTTGATCTCTTGAAGCCGCAGGGCCCTGGCTTTTGCTGGCAATCCATTGATGTCTCGCCAAAAGCACGATCGCGATCATCCCTTGACCATGTTGATCGAGACGTCGCGAAGCTGTCCCTTGCTGCTGATCGACACCATCTGCTTGTTGCCGCGGGTGGTCAGCGTCAGATTCGCCGCGAAGCCAGCGGCCTCGACAAAGACGTCGATCTGGCCGCCACCGGCGGTGCCCTGAAGGTTGCCGTTGATGTTCCGGCTTGCTTCGCTCCAGTTTCCGCTGACCCGGTTACCCTCGCTTGTAACCCTGCTGGTCAGCTCGAATTTGTAGCTGTCGCTGGCGCAGAGCAGCTTCTGCGCCAAGGCGTTGGTATTCTGCACTTTGTAGGTGGCGCGGCACCGGATCTGTTCTTTCGTGCCGTCGGACAACGATACCGTGCCGTTGCCGCTCCACGATCCGTCAAACCCTGCGAACGGTGCTGACTGCGCCTGGCTCGCCGTCGCGGACAAGATCAGAATCGCACCGGCGGCGGCAGCCTTGAGTGATTTCCGGAGCAGATTTGCGCTGAACGACGTCATGTTGGTTTCCCTTCAATTGTACTTGTTGAAATGGATGAGTTTGCTCAGGAGCGGCGGGCGAGGGTCAGTCCCGCAACCATGACCGCAGGGGTACCCGGAGCCGCAGCCGGACCATTGAACGAAAACGTTCCGACACCCGGCAGGTTGCCGTCGGACGAACCAGCCAGCGAAGGACCAGCGACGATGAAGGCGAAGACGAGGATGAAGCTGAAGGTCCGCATCTGACTGTCTCCTGTTCGGGTGAGCGGCGCTGTCCGCCGCATCGTTGGGAGACTGATAACCGGCGGGCGTTTCCGGATATCTGCGCGGCCAGCCCAAAATGGTTTCATCGGCGGTGAGATTTGTGTCGTCGCGCCCTGACCGGTGAAACAATCCCGTCCAAAGACCGCGATCATGGCGATAATGGCAGCGTCGAAGCGCTGATTTGATATTGACAGATTAATTCGCAAATATCTAATTTGCCCCCAACTGATAAAAGCAGCTCTTTGAGCCGCATCGGGAGGGGAAACATGAACACGATGAAAAAAGGCCTTTTGGCTTGCGCCATTTTCGCGGCGATGACCTCGGCCGCTTCGGCCCAGATTTCCGACGATGTGGTGCGCATCGGCGTGCTGACCGATTTGTCGAGTTGGGGACGCGACAACAGCGGGCCGGGCTCGGTGGAAGCCGCAAAGATGGCGGTGGAGGAGTTCGGGCCGACAGTGCTTGGCAAGCCGATCGAGATCATCAGCGCCGATCATCAGATGAAGACCGACGTGGGCGTTCAGATCGCGCGCGGCTGGTTCGATACCGGCAAGGTCGACGCCGTCGCGGATATTCCAAACTCCGGCATTGCGATCGCGGTCCACAACCTGGCGCGCGAGCGCAACAAGATCGCGCTTTTGTCCGGCCCCGGCGCGAGCTCGCTGACCGACGAATTGTGCAGCCCGAACACAGTCCAGTTCGCTTATGACACCTACGCACTGTCCAAGGTGACGGCGTCGGCGGTCATCAAGGAGGGCGGTAAGTCCTGGTTCTTCATCACGGCCGACTATGCCTTCGGCCATCAGCTCGAGAAGGATGCGACACGCTTCATCAAGGAGAACGGCGGAACCGTGATCGGCAGCGTCCGGCACCCGACCAATACCGCGGATTTCTCGTCCTTCGCTCTGCAGGCGCAAAGCTCGAAAGCCAACGTCGTGGCTTTTGCGAATGCAGGTCAAGATACCGACAACGCGATTAAACAGTCCGGCGAATTCGGT
>JAFEFK010000798.1 GCA_018240625.1 Pseudomonadota bacterium | reverse complement strand
CTCGCGAGATGCGAGTTGGCAAATGGCGCACCCACTAAAAAATTGAATTTGAACTTTGGAAAAATACCTATTTTCGCCTATCGTGTGAAAGCGTGAATTGCGACATCCGTGTCGCTAACTCCTCCCGCGCAGTTTTGGCGCCGCTGGAGGCAGCGGCCTTAGCGCGACGCGATGAGCATCGCCTGCGGCACGCTCATGACAACTGGGGGTCCGCTATACGCAAAGGTACCGGTCCCCGGCAGGGTTGTTGTCTCGGACGACCCCGCGATCGACGGGCCGGCCAAGATGGAAGCAAAGGCGAGGATGAAGCTGAGGGTCCGCATGGGAAACTCCCGGTTTAAATTTGGCGGCTGTGCGCCGCGTCGTTGGGGAGATTGATAACCATGTCCTGTTTCCGGCGGTCTGCGTGCGAAACGGAAAATGGTTTCGTCGCATGCGGGAAGTGTTTCGCGAGGGGCTTTCGAATGAAACAAGCCGGCCAAAATCTCAATGATTTCAATGCATCTCGGCGCGGAGTCTCGTCATCGCCTCAAGGGCCAGGTGGTCAATTTCGTTGACGCCTAAAACCAGATTGCTCTTCGCGGACCAATGCCGCGATCTGCTGGGGAGGGGCTTTCGCAACCGGCACGCCGTTATAGGCAAAGGTGCCGATCCCGGGCAGATGATCATCCGGGCTTCCGGCCAGCGACGGCGCAGCGACCACAAAAGCCAACGCGAAAATCGGGCTGAGCGCTTTCATATCAATGCATCCCGTTAACCATCTGCCAGTCAGACGCACGAACTGGCGGATCGGTTCGAGCTGCTCCCGAACTCTTGACCGGTTCTCAGCAAAATGACGGCGCGCACGTGAACTTGCCACGCTGACGCGACCTCCAAGTCAGGCGTGCAACTTTTCCGCCATCTCCGCGTTATCGGAGATATTTCCGTGAGAAGGATATCAGCCGTGAGCAGTGGCAACATCCATGTTGGCATCACGACCTCTGTCGACAAATCGAGCCGCCGAATCATGAAGCGCAATGCCCGTGGACAAGTAGGCGGCGGCACATCGCGGATCGACGATCGACAGTTTTCAAACTCGAATCCAGAAAATCGGGATTACGGCGCGATGTCTCGGCAAAGCGTCGGCTGCGCTCCGGGAAATCAATCATTCCCGCAAAAGCTCTTGCAACTCGTCGGCTATCGAGACCCTCTCGCCTGTCGCGATCCCTTGCTCCGGCCACACACCGTTCAAGCAGCCAGCGGCGAAAAGTAGCAACACGCGGCAGCACAACCAACAAACCGCGCCGAAGTTCGCATTCGCAGCGTGACCTCGTTCATGGCCCAACATAGGATCGCATGGCGCGGCGATCAGTCCGGCATCGCCTTTCTTATCGCTGCAAGTCTGGACGGGGGAGAGGTGCGATGTCAGCGATGCTGCTCAATCTGATTATTCAGATTGTGGGTGGCGCGATCGGCGGAAACATTGTCGGCGGCGCTCCTAAAACTAACGACCTTGGACCCGTCGGCAATACAATCGATGGCGCAATTGGCGGCGGGGCCGGTGGCCAGCTCCTGGGAATGCTAATTCCGATGCT
>JAFEFK010000797.1 GCA_018240625.1 Pseudomonadota bacterium | reverse complement strand
ACTCAATATCCTCACCCGCAAGACGCTGGGCGGCTTTGAAACCGATCTCGATTCGCGCGTGTTCGGCACAGGCGGCACCATCATTCCAGGTCTCTACGCGGCCGGCGAAGCGGCCGGTTTTGGCGGCGGCGGCGCGCACGGCTATCGCTCGCTGGAAGGGACGTTTCTCGGCGGCTGTCTGTTCTCGGGCCGCAACGCCGGACGTGCCGCGGCAAAAGCCGTGGCCTGATGCGCGACAGTATCCACCCGGCAAGCTCTGGCGCAGCGTGCAACGCCGCGATAAACAGCGGCCTCACTTCGAATGGAGATTCAAAAAATGACCATCCAGCGTTTCGAAACCGGCCCGCGCATGAGCCAGGCTGTGATCCATGGCGACACCGTGTATCTCGCTGGCGTCGTCGCCAACAAGACGGCCGGCGAAGGCGTGACCAAGCAGACGCAGGAGATCCTCTCGATTATCGACGGCCATCTGGCGAAGGCCGGGACCGACAAGTCGAAACTGCTCACGGCGACGATTTACCTGACCGACATGAAGACCTTCGCCGACATGAACGCGGCATGGGACGGCTGGGTCTCCGCCGGCAACACGCCGGCGCGCGCCACCGTCGAGGCCAAACTCGCAGCGCCTCAGTACAACGTCGAGATCATGGTGACGGCCGCGCGCTAACACATAGCCGAAGAACGATCGCATCAAATTCGGAAAACGATAACCTCCGAGGTAATCGATCGCGCATCGCGAACCTTCGATAGTGGCGCCACCGAAATGGTTCGGCCCACTTGAGGAGAGATGCCATGACCGACGCCGAGACTGTTGCCACTCGCTATATCGAACTCTGGAACGAGACTGCCGCCGGCCGGCGGCGTGCGATTCTCGCGGCCAACTGGACCAGCGACGCCAAATACGTCGATCCGCTGATGAGCGGCGAAGGCCATTCCGGAATCGACGCGCTGATCGCCGGCGTACAGCAGCGATTTCCTGAATTTCGTTTCGCGCTGATCGGGCAGCCGAACGGCTACGGCGATCATGTCCGGTTTTCCTGGGGGCTCGGCCCGCAAGGCGCCGACAGCCCGATCAAGGGCACCGACTTCGCCACCGTGAGAGACGGCAAAATCCGCAATGTGACCGGATTTCTCGATCAGGTCCCGCGAGGCGTCTGAGCATCGGAGACAGGCGGGTTGCCCGAGACATTTGGGCAGCCCGCCTTTACGGCCGCCGATT
>JAFEFK010000796.1 GCA_018240625.1 Pseudomonadota bacterium | reverse complement strand
TGTCGTGGATCGAGACGGAATCGAGCTCGCAGCCGTTGATGTAGGTCGAGATCGCGTCGATCATCGGGTTCCAGCGATTGCCGGGTTCGAGATAGCGGCTAGCCGGAACATCCTCGTCGCTCTCCGCGACTCGTTCGGCGCGGTCGTAGAACGCGTCGAGCGCGGCCATGAAGTCCATGCGCTCGGACAACGGAAAGCCCTTGTCGAAGCTCTGCTCGCGCCACGGCGGGCGGGTCTTGTCGATCGCGAAGCCGAGCTTTTCTGCAATGCCGACGAATGAATTTTTGTCTGCTGAATGCAGCCAGCCGCAGCCGAGATCGAAGTTGATTCCGGGAGCGGGCACGATGGTGTGGGCGCGTCCACCAATGCGATCGCGCGCTTCCAGCACGATTACCGAGAGGCCGGAGTTTTCCAGCGCGCGCGACGCGCCGAGGCCCGCGGCACCGGCTCCAATAATGGCGACATCGACTTGGGAGGGAAGGAGCATGGAAACGCATTCTTCTCCCTCGCCCCGCGTTTGCGGGGAAAGGGGTGGGGTGAGGAGCTCTTCAGAGGTGCTCTCATATGCTGCATTCGTGGTGACGGCTTGCCAAGCCCCTCACCCGCCACGAAGACCTGGCGACCTCTCCCCGCAAGTGCGGAGCGAGGTGAAAAAGCTTACGCCACCATGTCCTTGGTCTTCTCGGCGCGCTTGCGCTCGTTGGCGTCGAGGTGCTTCTTGCGCAGCCGGATCGACTTCGGCGTGATCTCGACCAGCTCGTCCTCCTCGATGTAAGCCAGTGCCTTTTCCAGGGTCATGCGGATCGGCGGCGTCAGCCTGACCGCCTCGTCCTTCGAGGTGGTGCGGATGTTGGTGAGCTGCTTGCCCTTGAGGATGTTGATCTCAAGGTCGTTGTCGCGGGTGTGCTCGCCGACGATCATGCCTTTGTAGACCTTCCAGCCCGGCTCGATCATCATCGGACCGCGATCTTCCAGCTTGAACATGGCGTAGGCGACGGCTTCGCCCTGATCGTTGGAAATCAGCACACCGTTGCGGCGGCCCGCGATCTCGCCCTTGTACGGCAGGTAGTTATGGAACAGGCGGTTCATGATCGCCGTGCCCTTGGTGTCGGTCATCAGTTCGCCCTGATAGCCGATCAGGCCGCGGGTCGGCGCGTAGAACACCAGCCGCAGGCGGTTGCCGCCAGAGGGCCGCATCTCGATCATCTCGGCCTTGCGTTCGCTCATTTTCTGCACGACAACGCCGGAGAATTCCTCGTCGACGTCGATGACGACTTCTTCGACCGGCTCCAGTAGCTGGCCGTTCTCATCCTTGGTCAGCACCACGCGCGGACGCGACACCGAGAGTTCAAAACCTTCGCGGCGCATGGTCTCGATCAAGATCGCGAGCTGCAATTCGCCGCGGCCGGAAACCTCCATCGCATCCTTGTCGGAGGCCTCGACCACCTTCAACGCGACGTTGCCTTCGGCCTCGCGCAGCAGGCGATCGCGAATCATGCGGCTCGTCACCTTGTCGCCTTCGGTGCCGGCGAGCGGCGAGTTGTTGACGATGAACGACATCGAGACGGTCGGCGGGTCGATCGCCTGCGCCTGGATCGGCGTTTCCACGCTGGGATCGCAGAAGGTATCGGCGACGGTGCCCTTCGGCAGGCCCGCGATGGCGACGATGTCGCCGGCTTCTGCGAAGTCCACCGGCTGACGCTCAAGGCCACGGAACGCGAGGATTTTCGTGATGCGGCCGGTCTCGACCACCTTGCCGTCGCGCGACAGCACCTTCACCGTCTGGTTCGGCTTCACCGAACCGGAGGCGATGCGGCCGGTGATGATGCGGCCGAGATAGGGGTTGGCTTCCAGGATGGTGCCGAGCAGCCGGAACGGACCTTCCTCGACCACCGGCGGCGCGACGTGCTTGATCACCAGTTCGAACAGCGGCTTCATGCCGTCGGCATGCGAAGCGTCGGGCGAGTTGCCCATCCAGCCGTTCTTGCCCGAGCCGTAGAGGATCGGAAAATCGAGCTGCTCGTCGGTGGCATCGAGCGCAGCAAACAGATCGAACACCTCGTTGACGACTTCCGTGATGCGCGCGTCGGGACGATCGTCCTCGTTGATC
>JAFEFK010000795.1 GCA_018240625.1 Pseudomonadota bacterium | reverse complement strand
GTAGCCGATGATTTCGGCGACTGCATGATAGTGCTCAACCGGGATTTCATCGTCGATTTCAACGGTGGCATACAGCGCCCGCGCCAGCGGCACGTTCTCGACGATCGGGATATCGTGCTCGCGCGCGACTTCCCTGATCTTGAGCGCAATCGCATCGGCGCCCTTGGCGACGCAGATCGGCGCCGACATGCCGCGCTCGTAGGACAGTGCGACCGAAAAGTGGGTCGGGTTGGTGATGATCACCGAGGCCTTGGGAACCGCCGCCATCATGCGCTTCTTCATGCGCGCATGACGGAGCTGCCTGATCCGACCCTTGACGTGCGGATCGCCTTCCGACTGCTTGAACTCTTCCTTCATCTCCCGCAGCGACATCTTCTGCCGCTCGAACCACTGCCGGTACTGGAAGAAATAATCCCCGATCGCGACCAGCGCGAGCATCGCGACGACGGCGCCCAGCAATTGCAGCGTGAGCGTGCGCGTCGTGCCGAGAAGCGTGTCCGGCTCGAGCCGCACCATGGCGTCAAGACGCGAGCGCTCCGGCCAGAGCAGCGCGGTCATGACCGCGCCGAGCGCCAGCAGCTTGAACAGCCCCTTGGCGAAATTCGCGGCCGCCTGCTTGCCGAAAATCCGTTTGACGCCGGCCATCGGCGAGATCTTGCTGAATTTGGGTTTGAGCGCCTCGCCCGACCAGACAAGGCGGTGCTGAACGATATTGCCGGCGATGGCGGCCAGCACCAGCATCAGCAGCGGCACGCCGAGGGCCGCGGCAACGATGATTTCGAGCTTCTGGGCCAGCGCCAGAAGACCGGGACCATCGGTCCGGATCTGCCACGAATTGGCGATCAGGTTGCGCAGAGGCATCTGGATGCCGCCGCCGATCGAGCCGGAAAATGACGACAGCACCAGCGTCGCGCCGGCGATCACGAACCAGGTATTGACCTCCTGACTCTTGGCGACGTCACCACGCTCGAGCGCATCGTCCAGGCGTTTTTGCGTGGGGTCTTCTGTTTTCTCGGTATCGTCGCTCTCGTCGGCCATCGTTCGCGCGCTCTCAGTTCAGCGGCATCAGGTCGTGCATCACGCCGATGAAGTAATCCATGTAGGTACCCATCATGGTCGCCAGCACCGCGGCTAAGATCATGAAGCCCGCGAAGATCGAGAGCGGCACGCCGACGAAATAAACCTGCATCTGCGGCATCAGGCGCGCCAGCACGCCGAGTCCGATGTTGAACACCAGCCCGAACACCAGGAACGGGCCCGACAACTGCAGGCCGATCTTGAACGCGGCCGCGAAGGCGCGCGTGGCGAGCGCCGCGACGTCGCCGCTCGGCATCAGCTCGCCCGGCGCGAAGATCTTGTAACTGTCGTTCAGCGCGGAAATGACCAGATAGTGCGTATCGGTCGCAAACAGCAGCGCGATGCCGAGCATGGTCAGGAAGTTTCCGATCAGCACGCCCTGCTGGCCCTGGGTCGGATCGACCGACGTGGCGAATCCGAGGCCGAGCTGCTGCGCGATCACGGAGCCCGCCACTTGCAGCGCCGAGAGCGTGACGCGCGCGGTCGCGCCGAGCACCACGCCGATGACGATCTCATGCACCATCAGCACCAGCAGCGGCGTGATCGACTGCATGTCGACGTGGTAGGCGGCACGGTGCAGCGGCAGGATAATGAGCGTCAGCGCCAGCGCGATCCCGAGCCTGACGCGCACGGGGATGTTCACTTCGCCGAGCCCCGGCAACAGCATCACCATCGCGCCGATGCGGGCAAACACCAGCATGAAAGCGGCGCCGAGGGCGGGCAGAAGCGAGACGTCGATGCGCATATTGTTCTGGCGAATGTCGAATTCGCCCCACTAGTGCATCAGCCACCGATGATTCGCGACGAAATACGCAGCATCTCGCTGTGAAGCGCATCGGCCATGAACGGCAGCGCCAGCAGCAGCGTGGCGAAGATCGCCAGGATCTTCGGCACGAACACCAGCGTCTGCTCCTGAATCTGCGTCAGTGCCTGCACCAGCGAGATCGCGACGCCGACGACGAGGCCGACCGCCAGCAGCGGTCCCGAGACCAGAACGATCGTCCAGATCGCTTCGCGGGCGACATCCAGTGTTTCAGCGCCGGTCATGACAAACCTCTTAATGAATGAGACGACATCAGCGAGCCGATGCGCGCTCCTTCTCCCCGCTTGCGGGGAGAAGGTTGGGATGAGGGGCTTTGAAGAGTTGGCCAGAGGCCCCTCACCCGACCGTCTTCGCTGCGCTTCGCCGGTCGACCTCTCCTCGCAAGCGG
>JAFEFK010000794.1 GCA_018240625.1 Pseudomonadota bacterium | reverse complement strand
CGCGGTTCGATCCGCTGCGTCTGCGCGGCGATGAACGACAAGAAGACGGTCTTGCCCGACCCGGTCGGGCCGACGACGGTGAAGTTGCCGATGTCGCGGACGTGGTGATTGTAGTAGTAGGCCGTCTGCGACGTCGTCTCGAACACCGAGATCGCCGGGCCCCAGTGGTTGCCGTCCGGCTTTCCGCTCGGGTAGTTGTGCAGCGACGTGAAGCCGGCGAAGTTTTTCGACGAAATTACTGCCTTTCGCGCGATATAGGCGAAGTTGCCCGGCAGCTGCGCCCAGAACGCCGGTTCGCTGTTCAGGTCCTCGCGCACCCAGATCACCGAGCGATCGGTCAGGGCGGCTCCGGCTGCGGTCACCGCTGCGCCGACCTCCGCAAGGTCGCGGCCGAGGCACATCACCGTCATATGGTGCTCGCCATAGATCGCCTCCGAAGCGAGCAACTCGTCTCGAGCTTCGTCAAGGTGCTCAGCCACGATCGAGCCCGCCTCGTCCGACATGTCGACCTGCCGGGACACGCGGTCGATTTGCTTGGCGGCGACGGGGCGGTCGACGATGGCAAAAGTCTGCGTGGCGATGAACTCGTGCGGGACCCGCAGCAAATTATCGAAGGAGCCCGGTCCACTCTGTGCGGGGTATTCGCGGATCGAGATCATTGCGGCGAAGCGAGTGTCGTCCGAACCAGCGCCGCGAACTTCGATCGCGTTGCGGCCGAAGAAGACGCGTTTGAGCGAGAGCGCATCGGCCAGATTCATGCGCGGCAGGTGCATCGGACGCGGCTGACCGCCGTTGACGATTTGGACGAGGAATTCAAGCGGCTCGGAAAACCAGACGCCGTCGCGACGCACAACGCCGAGCTGGCGCGCGCCGTAGGCGGCCAGATTCTCGCGCACGGCGGTTGCGGCATCCCTGAGTTCGTTGAGCGCGGTCTGCATGGCGACCGACCCGCCTTCCGCGTCCTTACGGCCGAGAGCCTTGGTCATCAGCGCGTCGAAGGTTCCTGCTTGCCCCTGGAGTGGGCGGCGCACGATCGTCACATAGATATCGTTCACGAACATTCGCCGCTTCGACAGCGCAGCGTCGTAGCGCTCGTCGATTTCACGGCACAGCGCGTTGTCGAAGGTCGAGGCGATGCGTGGCTGCACCTCGCGACGGACAATGTGGGAAGCGAGCGCGAAGCGGGAGTTGGCGAGCGTACGCACGATGTCGTTGCGGCCGAGAAGGCGTGCATTGACCTCACTCATGTCGGAGGTCTCGAAGGAGTAGCCGTCCAGCTTCAAGATGGTGAGAAACAGGCCGTCGCGAGTCTTGATGACATTGTCGTCGACGTGCCGCGTATAGGGGATGTGCGATGCGACCGGCCGCTCCCGTCGCGACACGGCGCCGAAGGTCAGTTCATCGAGGAGTGCGCGCGCGACCATCGCTGCCTCACGGAAAGTAGCTGTCGGCGCCCCAGAAGGCGCGCGTGCGCGGCGGGCATTTCGTCGAGCGCACGAACAGGATCTCGAAGATCCTGTCGTCCCTCAGCGTCATGACGTAGCCGAACAGGTGCAGCGGGACAGCGATCAGCAGCATGAGGAGGTTGTGGGTGACGAGGAAACAGACGCTCGACGCCACGCCGTTGAACATGAAGTACATGTATGGCACGCCCATCAGCGTCGGCGCGCGGGTCAGCGCCTTGACCAGCGGCGTGATGAGAGGGTCGTCGAGTACCTCCCCCGTCACTGGCCGACCGCCGACTGGAAGAACTGGACGATCTGTGCCGAGCCGAACACCAGCACGATACCGAAGATGACGCTCCCGGCGATGCCCCAGGTCAGTCGTCCCGACCAGGCGAAGAGGCCGCAAGCAATGACGGCCAATGTCGCGAGCGCCGTCGCGATCGGGCCGGTCAAGGCCTGAACGAGCTGGGTGAGCGTCGACTGCACCGGCTGAAGTGTGCCGCCGGCCTGAGCCGCGGCATCGCCGGCAGCCGATACGAGCAACAGGAGCGCGGCCGGGGCGCGCGAAAGCAGTCGTCTCATGAGGAATTCCCTTTCAGTCGATGTGCATGACGAAGCCATCGCTCCATTCCAGTCTCGCCTGTGGTCGAGCGACCACCGGATGTGTTTGCCCGTCTTTCGTCTCGAGCTCGACGACATCGGGTCGAGCGTCCGCGCGGGGCGCCGGCGTGCCGGCGCCGGGCCAGCCGTAAACGTCGTTAATAACTTGGGCGACGAACCGGACCGTCTCGGGATAGGGCGGAACGCCGCGACTCTTCGTGACCGCCTCTTCGCCGGCGTTGTAGGCCGCGAGGACAAAGAACGGGTTTTTGTATTTGTCCAGCAAAGCGCGCAGGAAGCGGATGCCGCCGCGCACATTGTCGGCGGGATCGCAGAAGTCGACCTTGAAGCGCCCGGCTGTTTCGGGGAGGAGCTGCATGAGGCCGAATGCGCCCTTTTCGGACGACGCGACCACATCGTAGTGGCTCTCGGTCTTCGCTACGGCCTGTACGAGTTCGGGGTAGAAGTTCTCTTCTTTCGCAATACGGGCCACGAGTGTCATTCGGCCTGCAATATTGACCCCGTAAGCCGGGGGATAGGCGTCCAAAATTGACCCCCTACAGGTTGGCTGTTGCGCT
>JAFEFK010000793.1 GCA_018240625.1 Pseudomonadota bacterium | reverse complement strand
GCGGCGCCCGGTTTTATCGCAGCGGTGGTCGTCTCTGGCATGATCCTGGCTCGCTGCGCGCAGGCGTCGTCGCGCGCGGAATCGTCGGTGTCGCTTTTCAAGCCGCCGCATCTCGGCCCGGTCCCGCAATAGCCGGTGCTTTTTCGTCATCGCGTCAAACGCGAAGCTGCTTGCCTTCCCCTCTGAATAGGTGTTCAGTTCTTCGAAACGATTTGCGCCGGCGTGGCGCAACGCTTTGAAGAATCGCACGTTCCGGCCATCTCAAGGCCGGCCGTCAGGGACATGAAACGCCTATGGTGTATCGGCGGACTCATCAGGTCGTGAAGCGGCTTGCGGCGCGGCGCAGCGCCATTCTGGCGGCAGCGCGGGACGCGGCCCGCGACGGTGGCATGGCGGCGGTGCAGATCGCGCCGGTCGCGGTTCGCGCCAATGTCGCGGCCGGCACGGTCTATCGGTATTTCCCCTCGAAGGCGGACCTGATTTCCGAACTGATTGCCGAGGTGTCGCGCGACGAACTGGCCGCGATTCGTCGCGCCGCGGATGCCGCGCCCGGTCCCTCCTCGGCGCTCGCGGCAGCCGTGACGACGGTCGCGGTTCATGTGGTCTCGCACCGGAAACTGGCATGGGGAATTCTCGCCGAGCCGGTCGATGTCGATGTGAACGCAACGCGTCTGGCGAGCCGCCGCGAAATCGCCGGCGAGATCGAGGCGCGCATCAATGCCGCCGTCCGCGCTGGCCATCTGCCCGCTCAGGATACGGCGCTGGCCGCGACTGCGCTGCTCGGCGCGCTGCATGAATCCCTTGTCGGGCCGTTGGCGCCTGACAATCTCGAGGATCCTGCAAAACTCCGCGACGTGGTGCAGACGGCAACCTTGCTGGCGTTGCGCGCGGTCGGCGTGATGGATGCCCGTGCCCGCGGACTCGTGGTGCAGGCGGTGCTGCCGGCGAAAATGCGGGCGGGGGCGTAGCGCACGACGCTGCGATCGACGGCGATAGGTTCAGATCAGCCCACGCCGATCAGTTTGTGAAGCGCCTGTTTGATCTGTTGGCCGGTATAGGGCTTCTGCAGAAACTGCCCGCCGCTCGGCAGGTCGTCCGGGCTCAGTTTCACGTTACCGGAGGCCGCCAGGATCTTGATGGGAGGCCAGCGGTCTCTGACCGCCCGGGCGAGTTTCAGCCCGTCCATGGAGCCTGGCATCTGGATGTCGGTAAATAACGCGACGATGTCGGTGCGCGCTTCGAGGATTGTGACCGCCTCATCGGCATCGGCGGCTTCGACGACCTCAAAGCCTGCGTCCCGGATCATCTCTATCGCTTCCATGCGAATGAGAACCTCATCTTCGACGATGAGCACCACTGGCTTCGACATCCCCGCATTCGACATTTTTAGAAAGCTGCTCCCGGCTGAAAGAGACCCCTCGTCAATTAGCAGCCCCGTCTATAGTTCCAGCGCCGCTGCGCGCGATCGCCGTGTGTATGGCTGGTACCGGGATGTATCCCGCTATCGCGTGACGATCGTCCGAGGGCGCGTGGCGGTCAACTCTGGCTGGCGTCGGTAAAGTAGATATGGACAGCGTATTTCAAGCGGATACTGACGCGATTCAGCCTGTCGATGCCGTTCCCAAAATTCTCGAAGTCGTCTGCCGCGCGACGTGAATGGGCTTTGCGGCAGTCGCGCGTCACCGACGAGCGATGGATCTGCTGTGTCGTGCGCGATGAAATTCAGCGCGGTCTGGTTCCCGGCGGGGAACCAGAGGTCGCGACTGAAGCGAGGATGCGGAATATGACAAGGCAAGAGACGCAGGCGCTCATCGAGCGCCTGCACCCCATCTGGAGCACCGGCGACATCCGATCGGCCGATAAGGTGTATGCCGAGAGCTTCGTCGCTCACATGCCGAAAGGTTGGGGACCAGCGCCGTCCCGCGATGGACACGATGGCATTTGAAAAGCCGGTTCGCCGTCGCTGCGATCAGGAGCGTGGCGTCACCGTATGTGCACTACTTCGTCTTGATCTTGCCGTCCTTGTCGAACTGCGAGACGTAAGCCCAGAGATTGTCGACTTCGCTTTGCTTGGTGATGCCCGCAAATGCCATTTTCGTGCCGGGGATCTTGGCTTTGGGGTTCTTGATGTACTCCTTGAACTCAGCCTCGTTCCAGGTGATGCCCGAGTTTTTGTTGGCCTCTGAATAGGAATAGCCTTCGGCCGTGCCCGACTTGCGTCCGTCGAGGCCGTTAAGCTCCGGACCCACCTTGTTCTTGGCGCCTTCACCGATGGAATGACAGGCCATGCATTTGTTGAACACGGTCTTGCCCGCCGCCGCGTCCTGCGCGTGTGAAACGCCCGCGGATGCAACGGCGACGCCGAAGAGGGTCAGTGCGGAAATGGCTAAATTTTTCATGGAGACCTCTTGAGTTCAGGCACGGCCT
>JAFEFK010000792.1 GCA_018240625.1 Pseudomonadota bacterium | reverse complement strand
GCACGGGAACGAACACCGTGTTCTCCCAGAGCAGGTCATTGGCTTTGATATAGAGGTCGGCGCGTTTGACCGGATCGGTCTCCGTCTCGGCCGTCTCGATCACCTTGTCATAGTCCTTGTTCACCCATCGCGGAAAATTCGGGCCCTGCCACTTGTTCGCCTTGGTGGCGACGTTGGCCGAAACGTAGCGCTTCATGTGCTGCGCCGGGTCCGGCTGCGTCATCGGGATCTGGAACTCCTCGAGATCGGAATAGAACTTGGAGTAGGTGTCCGGATTGGCCACGTCGGACGAGAAGAAGACCGAGGCGACGACCGATTTCAGTTCGAGTTCGATGCCCGCCTTCTGGCAAGCCTGTTTGACAATCGCCTGGGTCTTCTGGCGCGGCGCATTGATCGAGGTCTGGTAGAGCATCTTCAGCTTCTTGCCGTCCTTCGCGCGGACACCGTCCGGGCCGGGCTTCCAGCCGGCATCGTCCAGCAGCTTGATCGCCTTTTCGATGTTGAATTCCCAACTGGTGTTCTTGGATACAAAACGCGGGGGACCATTGAGGTAGTTGGCTGTGGTGAGCCCTGCGCGGCCGTAGATGTGTTTCTGAATTGCTTCGCGATCGACCAGCAGGGAAATCGCCTTGCGCACCGCCGGATCGGAAAGCAGCGGGTGCTTGGTTTTCATACTGGAGCGTTCGCCGTCGACTTCGGTGTTGGGATCGGTGCTGTTGAGCGCGATGAACTCGATATCGCCGCCGGTCGCATAAACGGTCTTGCCCTTGCCGCCCTTTTCGAGACGCAGCAGCACTTCGTCTTCGACCTGCATGTTCCAGGCGTAATCGTATTCGCCCGTCTGGATCACGGCGCGTGCGGCCGAGACCGCATCGCCGCCCCCCTTCATTTCGACGGTGTCGAAATAGGGACGGTTCGGTATGTGATAGTCGGGGTTGATTGCGCCGCGAACGAGATCGCCCGGCTTGAATTCCACAAACTTGTAGGGGCCAGTGCCCACGGGCGCGAGATTGGTGGGCGCCTCGCGGGACTTGCCGCCCTTGTAGTCCGCGAGCAGATGCTTGGGCAGGATGCAGCCATACGCGCCGACAAACGCATTGGCCCAGAAAGGAGTCGGTTTGTCGAACAGGATCCGGACGGTGTGATCGTCGACCTTTTCGACCTTGAGGTCGCGATAAACCGCGCCGCTCACCGCCGCTGTGGCGGGATCATTGACGTATTCCCAGGTGAACACGGCATCGTCGGCGGTGAACGGTTTGCCGTCGTGCCATTTCACGCCGGGCTTCAGCTTCCAGGTGACCGACTTGCCGTCCGCGGCGAGGCCGCCATTCTGGATCGACGGGATTTCAGCGGCGAGAATCGGGTTGAGATTGCCGTCTACATCCCAGCTGGCGAGCGGCTCATAGAAAAGGCGTGAACCGTCCTGATCCTTGGTACCGGTCGCAAAATGCGGATTGAGCAGGGTCGGCCCCTGCCACCACAGCAGCTTCAGCGGACCGCCTCCGCCGCGCTTGGTCGGCTTGTAGGGCGACGGGCTCTGCGCCATGGCCACGCCGCCCACCGCGAGAATTTGCGTCGCCAGTGGCGCGGTAAGACCCAAACCGATCATGCGTTGAATAAAGACGCGCCGATCCATGCGACCGTCCTTCACGCCGTCGATCATCGCTCGCAATTCAGTGTCCAGCATTGTTGCCTCGTCCGGTTATGGTCTGTTTGCAGGCGCGGCCGCAGGTCGCCGCGCGAGATGTCCCGGCGAGCAGCATGGCACACCGAACGCCCCTCCGGTCAACTTTAGTCATCCGGCGGCGTAGGATTATGGTCGATGCTTGGGCAAAAGGTCTCGTTCGCCGCCCGCGATTTCGGCAGTCATTCCGTCTTTTGGAATATTAGAACTGGATTCCAAAAGACCGCACTGCAAAAACTTTGCTCACAAGCGGACGATCAAGCCACGGACATATCGAGCGGCGGCGCCACATGGTCCGGCAGCGGGCTGACATAGGGCGTTCGGGCGGTCCGCTTTTTGAGGTCCGCCTTGGCCGCGGCAATCAGCGCCGGGTCCGTCAGCGCCTCGACGCCGAGGCCTGCCATGGCCTTTGCGGCCTGCACCATGGCCTTGTGGGCGGCCGGACTCTTGCCCTGCGCGACGACCTGCCAGGTGTGAAACGGCGTGCCGATGGCGACCGTCGGCGCATGGACCTGAGCGGTCGGAACGACCCAACTCACATCGCCCACGTCGGTCGAGCCGACCAGAGGATTGCGCTTCACGTCGAGCGGCACCAGGAAATCAGCCAGCGGGCGATCGGTCGGATCCATGCCGATGGCATAGTAGACGGACGCGATGTCCTTCTCCGTCAAGGTCGCGCGGATCTTGCTGGCGAAATCCCTGTCCTCCGCATCGAAATGCGGCGGTCCCAGTTCCTCCATGACGCGGTGAAGCCGCTGCTCGAGCGGGCTGTTGGGCAAAATGTTGGAGACGGCAGAAATGATCCGCATCTCCACCTGTGTTTCGGTCATCAGTGCCGCGCCCTGCGCGACCTTGTGAACACGCTCTACCAATTCATTCATGCCCGGCAGATCGCGTGCGCGGATCGAATAGCGAACACGGGCATGGGCTTGCACCACATTGGGAGCGATCCCGCCCGTATCGAGCACAGCATAATGGATACGGGCGTCGCTCGGCATATGCTCGCGCATGTAGTTCACGCCGACGTTCATCAGTTCCACCGCATCCAGCGCGCTGCGACCGAGATGGGGTGAGGCGGCGGCATGCGAGGTACGCCCGGTGAAGACGAAATCGGCGCGTGTGTTTGCAAGCGAAGGCGTGACCGCCACCTCCCAGAAGCTGTGTGGATGCCAAGTCAGCGCAATATCGACGTCGCTGAAAGCGCCGGCGCGCACCATGAATGCCTTCGCCGCGCCGCCTTCTTCCGCGGGACAACCGTAATAGCGCACACGTCCGGGCACCTTGCGATCAGCAAGCCAATCCTTCAGTGCCGTGGCGGCGAGCAATGCAGCCGAACCAAGCAGATTGTGACCGCAGCCATGGCCATGGCCGCCCGCCTCCACAGGGCGGGCCTCGGCCACCCCCGCTTCCTGACTCAGGCCGGGCAGCGCGTCATACTCACCAAGAAATGCAATGACGGGACCGCCCTCACCCCATTCGCCCATCAGCGCGGTGGGAATGTCTGCGACATTCTCGGTAATGCGAAAGCCTTGGTGGCGCAGCTCGGCGAGATGTTCCGCTGAGGAGCGCGCCTCCGTATAACATACTTCAGGTATTGCCCAGACGTTGTCGCTGAGAGCAATGAAGCGTGTCTTGATCGCGTCAACGCTACGCCAAATGTCGCTGCGGTTGTCCATCTCGAGTCCATCCTCCGATACCCGACCCGACATCGGTAACATCAGAAGAATGAAGCGCCAAGCGTGGTATCTGGCCGTGCAGCCGCGAAGAACGCGCGGCGAGCTGATGAAATAGTACCGGTGCTATCGCAGGGTGTCCGTCGATTGAAGCTCTGGTACCTGAATCAGCATCTGCCGCAATCGAACATGATGAAGACTGTTGCGGAGTTTATCATCCGGGCCAGACGGGGCGGTTGTGCCGATCCACCCGCACGTCGCCGGCATGGCAATCATCGGTGCTCCAGCACGGCAAGGACCAGCGCCAACGTCCGGATCAGCGACTTTGCGCGGCTGTTCCTTATCACGGGGCCGGACCCGATCGCGGCTCTTGTTCGCGCCGCGCCGACTGGCGCCTAACGGTCGTCTCCATCGTTAGCGGAACGCCACTGTGGAGTTGCCCTAGAAGTCGCCGCTTCGAGCTATTGCTCAACGAACGTCGGAAATAAGCTTGGGCCAGGCGCGCTAGGATTCCCACTCCCTAATGGCCTAATGGCGCGTTTTGGAGCGCGTGGTGTGCATCAACACAGCCCTAGATGACATCGAAAACGCACGTCCTTCACAGAAAAATTTTTGGAAACTTCCGCAGATTAAATCGCAGACTAATCGGTTTTTTAGTCTGCGGAGGAGTTTGGGGTGATTAAAAACGGCTGATTTTTTAGGATATTAAGTGGCGCGCCCG
>JAFEFK010000791.1 GCA_018240625.1 Pseudomonadota bacterium | reverse complement strand
TCTGCTGCCGATACCCTACACGCAGGAAGCGCTCGACCATGTTGTCAGCCGCGTGCAACTGGTTCAGGATTTTCTTGGCCGCGCGATCGTGCTTGAGAACGTCTCGACTTACGTTCAGTTCAGCAATTCCGAAATGACGGAGTGGGAGTTTCTTTCCGAGCTGTCGCGCCGCTCCGGATGCTGGCTGCTGTTCGATGTTAACAACGTCTACGTGAGCGCCTTCAATCACGGTTACGATCCTTATACTTTCCTCGACGGAATCCCGAAGGACCGTGTTGTCCAGTTCCATATGGCCGGTCACAGCCATATGGGGACGCATATCATCGATACTCACGATCACCCCGTGTGCGACGAGGTTTGGGATCTCTACGCCGCTGCAATAAAACGCTTCGGTCGCGTCTCCACGATGATCGAGCGTGACGATAATATTCCGCCGCTCGACGAACTCGTGGCTGAGGTCAGCCAGGCGCGCGAGATGGCTGCGAAAATATTGCCATCGCTCGATGGCGTATGAGAATCTCGCAAGATGACCGATTTTGAGCGCCTGCAAAGCGAATTTCAGCACGGTATCCTGAGTGGGGACGGTACGGTTCTCGCCGAGATTCTCGACAGTTCAAAAGAAAAGCGCGAGGTGCTGTTTGGCGTCTACAAATACGCTTACGCGTCGCGACTTGTCGAGGCGATGCGCAACGATCATGAGTTACTGCACACCTATCTCGGCGACGAGATGTTCGACGAAATGGGGCACGCCTATGTGGCGGCGCGGCCATCTCAGCATCCGAACTTGCGATGGTTCTCGCAAGGCGTGCCGGAGTTTCTGAGTTCAACCGAGCCTTATTGTAATTACCCGGTGCTTGCAGAACTTGCGGAGCTTGAGAAAGCGTTGAATGATTCCTTCGATGCGACGGATGCGCCGGTGGTTGCAATCGCCGATCTCGCGGCGGTCGCGCCAGAGGCCTGGAACGACCTGACATTTCAGGCGCACCCGAGCGCTCGACGGATCGATTTTGCGACGAATGCGGCAGCGATCTGGATCGCGCTGAAGAATGAGGAGGCGCCTCCGGACGCGGTCGCGCTGGTTGAACCCGCGCGGCTATTGGTCTGGCGTCAGGATGTGATGCCGATGTTCCGCGAGTTGTCCGCTGAGGAGGCCATGATGTGGGATGAGGCCTCCGGCGGAATTCCGTTCGGCGTTCTGTGTTCGATGCTGGCGACCTATGACGATCCCGATGGCGCCGCCGCGCGCGGCGCGGGCTATCTTCACAACTGGGTCACCTCGGAACTTTTGACGGGTGTCTCAATCGGCGCGTAAAGGGCCGGTCACCGCCGGCATGTTATCGGCTCGAACATTTGCGGCGAACTGGCAGGTTCACGCGCGATTGCGTCGCATATCGGTCAACAACAGCGGAGTGCTTCGCAATGCAGTTGACCAGAGGATTCCGGGCGACTGCGTCACTGATCGTAGTGGGCACGCTGTTGTTCGGCGCGCTATCATCGCAGATCCTGGCTCAATCGGAATACATGCGGAGCGACCGGATGCCCTATGAGGCGTTCGACCGCCTCCCGAAGACTGATATCGATGTGCCGAAGGGCGTCATTCACGTGGCGTTTGCGCCCGGCGACATCGAACTGCCGCGCGAAACGATTTTGGCCTGGATCAAACGATCCGCGAAGGCCGTCTCGACCTACTACGGACGATTTCCCGTCGACTCGCTTAGATTGCTGCTCGTTCCCGTCAATGGGTCGCGCGTGCAGGGCGGAACCACATGGGGCTATCGCGGCGCCGCGATTCGGATACCGATCGGCCGCGCCTCCGACAAAGACGATTTGAGGCGCGACTGGGTGATGGTCCATGAGATGGTCCACACCGCGCTCCCAGATATGGAGGAGCGCTACAACTGGTTGTCCGAAGGATTAGCTGTTTATGTCGAGCCGGTAGCACGCGTTCAGGCCGGCGATCTCGCTGCGAAGGATATCTGGTACGCAATGATGCGCGACATGCCGAAAGGCTTGCCGCAAGCCGGTGATCGCGGCCTCGATAATACCGCAACATGGGGACGCAAATACTGGGGCGGAGCGTTGTTCTGCCTGCTCGCAGACATCGAAATTCGCAAACGGACCGGCAACCGGCTGGGATTGCAGGACGCCATGCGCGGTGTCCTGGCTGCCGGCGGTAATCATACGCAGGGCTGGCCGATCCAGCGCATCCTGACCACCGCCGAC
>JAFEFK010000790.1 GCA_018240625.1 Pseudomonadota bacterium | reverse complement strand
CGTCGATGTCGATGACGATGCCGCTGAGGTGCCCTGGCTCACCCCGATCGTTTCTTACGATGCTGCCGCGCGCACGAATCCAGTGGCGTAGCCGGGATCGTCCGGTTACGTGGTATTGCAGGTCGAAGCCGCAACCAGTGTCGATCGATCGCGTTACGGCGTGCCGGGTGTGATCGCGTTCTTCCGGGCTGAGCAGGGAAAGAAACAATTCGTAGGTGAGGGGTAGATCGTCGGATACGCCGAAAAGGATTCTCGTCGTATTCGACCAAAGCAACTGGTGCGTTACCAGATCGAGGTCCCACACACCAATGCCGGATCCTTCGATCCCGAGCCGAAAGCGCTCGTTTCGAATGGGATCCTCAGCCGCTGGATGCTGGATGGTGGTCACGGATGGCTTTCATTGCCGGGGGGGTAACGGAGGATACCAAGATGCCCCGCGGCAGGCCAGTGCTTCAAGAGGCGGATACGACCTGAAGCTGTAGCGTTTCTTCGGCTGGCCGATGTTCTCATTCTCCATCAGGCGATCGTCAGTTTCTTGATCTGTCTCAGTTCTTCCACCGGCCGCCGGCTTACAAGCCGAATAGCGGTCGGACAGTTCGGAGGAGACGATGACGTATAAAACGGCGATGGTGAGCCTGGAGGTTGGCCAGTCAAATGCGGCGCGGCTAGAAGTTGCCGCCCAACTGGCCGAGCGGTTCGGCGCTCGGCTGATCGGAACCGCCGCCGCCGAGTTCAGTCCGCCGCTCTACTTCATGGAAGGTCAGCCAGCCGAAAGGCTGATCGATCATGGCCGGGCCGCGGTTCAGAACCGCTTGAAGGTATTGGAGGCCGAGTTTCGTGCGGCGATGCAAAATCGTGCCCTTGAGGTCGAATGGCGCTGCGCGGAAGACTTCCCGACGCGGTTCGCCATCCAGCAAGCGCGCGCCTGCGATATCGTCGTGGTCGGCGAATCCGCCGCCGTAGGGCTCGCTGACCCATATGTGAGGGTCGATTCCAGCGATCTCGTGCTACAGGCCGGACGTCCGCTCCTGGTCGTTCCAGAGGCTTGTAACTGGCTTGACCTGCGCAGTGTGCTGGTTGCCTGGAAGGACACCGTCGATGCGAGACGGGCGGTTCGTGACGCGCTGCCGTTGCTTCATAAATCCAGCGACGTCACAGTTGTCGAAATTGTCGAGGATGGAGCAGATCGTACCCAGGCGCTGTCGCGGGTTGCCGATATTGCCGCGTGGTTGTTGCGGCACGGTATAAGCGCATCGCAACAGGTGCGTGAGCAATGCGGCGATGTCGCTACTCAATTGGAGCTGGTAGCGTCGGACGTCGGCGCCGGGGTGATCGTTGCCGGCGCCTACGGGCACTCGAGGCTGAGCGAGTGGATCCTCGGTGGCGTAACGCGGCGGCTCATTCATCCATCGAAGCGCTGTTCCCTGCTGTCACACTGAAATTGATCTCAATCAACGTCGTTGGCCGGTAACCTGCTTGAATAATCCAACTCTCGATCAAGGATTAAGTCTTGGAAAGCTTTCTTGAACAGGTCGTCGCTGACTTTATGACGCGCGACGTCAAGACAGTAACCTGCGGTCTGACGCTGCACGAACTCGGCGGTCTGTTCG
>JAFEFK010000078.1 GCA_018240625.1 Pseudomonadota bacterium | reverse complement strand
GATCGAAACACAGGTGGTGCATGCAGAGCGTGTCGGTAGGCGGGGGGCTCAAAGTGACAACCATTCTCATAACTATTGCGTCCAACCTCATAAGCTTTGCCTTTGCGGTCGCCACTAACATTCGGTCGCCATTCTCTGGCAGCGCATCAGCGATCTGCGGCACAGACACCGTCCGCGTTCGCCCCATCGCGCGTGGCGATCGATCGGGTCGTTCTTCCACGCGTATTCCGAGCTGATGCGCAACTCATGCAACTAGGATGCAGATAGGCATGGAGTATTTTAGTTATTATGCGCCGACCTATGCGCGAGCGCGTCAAAAATTTCTCAAAGCTGCACATCGTACTGGCGCGCGAGTTTTCTCGCACGTGCATGATCGTTGTCGTGGACCGGATGGCGAGGAACTCGCTATTGATGTCGCTTGCTTCGGCGACCGGTCAGCGAGCCGGCAGTTGTTAGTTATCAGCGGCACGCACGGTCAGGAGGGATTTTCCGGATCTCCGGTGCAAGTCGCTTGGATGACGTCGGGTGCCTTGACTCGGCTGCCCAAAGACGTCGGCGTCGTCATGGTGCATGCGCTCAATCCGTACGGGTTTGCTAATTTCAGTCGTACGAATGAAAACAATGTCGATCTCAATCGAAATTTCCTTGTGCGCGGCAGTTCCGCGCTCCCGGCAAACCCATCCTATGACCTGCTTCACGAGCACCTTCTCGTGCGGAACTGGACCGAAGCCGAACTCGAAAGGATCGAAGGCGTCCTCGCCAAATTCAGGACCGAGCATGGGGTCGACGCCCTCTTCGACACGATGGCTCGAGGTCAATACGCTCATCAGAACGGTCTGATGTACGGTGGCAAGGAACGAGAATGGTCCAATCTCACCCTCGAGAAGATCGTCAAGGAGACTCTTTCCGACGCGGAAAAAGTCGCCTTCATCGATTGGCATACCGGCATCGGGGAGTATGGGAAGTCATTCTTCCTTTGCTTCAATGAGCACGGCAGCCCGCTCTTCGATCGAGCATGCGAATGGTGGGGAAGGGAGAACGTTGATGGCGTTCGTCCCCACGGCATGGCGCGCCCGAATTATACGGGTCTGGTGTTCAACGGAGTCCAGCGCTTCCTGGGTGAGGCGCAAATGTGCGGCGCCGTAATCGAATTCGGTACGAGAGGACTCGGGATGGGGCGGGCGCTGCGGCTTGACCAGTGGCTCAGGCGGCAGACGGATATTGACCGGGATGCCAAGGACACCCTCACAGCCGACATGATGGATGCCTTCTGCCCGTTAGATGGAGTCTGGCGCCGAGATACCCTGTGGGAGGGTGTCAAAATCACAGAACAAGCCCTTCAAGGCGTCGCGGCCTGGTGAGCAAAAGGAGCTGGAAATGATACCGAAACCCGCTGCTACTCTTGATCATGTGGTCGTCAACGTGCGCGATGACATGGATCGTGCTGCCGACATCTATCGGAATCTCGGCTTCACGCTGACGGAGCGTGGCTATCATTCCTTGGGCTCGATCAATCATCTGGCTATGTTTGGTACGGATTATCTCGAGTTGATCGGGTTACCAAAGGGAACTGCTTCGGGGCGGATGGGACTCCTGGAGTATCCGCCCGGCCTAAATGGTTTGGTGTTCGGTTCAGAGGATTCGACGAAGACCTATCAGGCGCTCACAGAGGCGGGAGTCCAGGCGGAGCCGCCGATGGAGTTCACGCGCCCCGTCACTTTTGACGGCGGCACGGGCGACGCGCGTTT
>JAFEFK010000789.1 GCA_018240625.1 Pseudomonadota bacterium | reverse complement strand
GAAGCCTCCGGGCGGCGGCGGGATCGCTGTCGAGCACGCGCTGAAACAGCGTGCGCGAAATGCGAATCACCGTCGAATATTCAAGCGCGGTGGCGGTGGCCGGCCGCGGCATGGCGACGATCAGAGCCAATTCGCCCATCAGCGCGCCGCGCTCGGCGACGACTTCCTGATTGCCGTCCTCGCTGTGGACCCGGAACGCGCCGTCCTGAACGACAAAGCCGCCGTCCGACTCATCGCCGGCGCGAAACAGGATCGAGCCACGGGCAAACTGCTGCTGTTCCGAACTGATCGCCAGCACGCGCAACGCGGCATTTCCCAACAGGCGCAATGTCGGGATCCGCTCGAGAAGGGCAACGTCATCTTCGATCGACATGCAAAACCGGATCGGCAATCCTGGCCGGGATTGCCCAAAAGCTGTTACGACGAAAGCTGTTACGAATCGTCAGCCGAATCGTATCACGGCACCAGCTTGTAGCCACCGGCTTCCGTCACCAGAATCTCCGGATTGGCAGCGTCCTTCTCGATCTTCTGGCGCAACCGGTAGATGTGGGTTTCCAGCGTGTGGGTGGTGACGCCGGAGTTATAGCCCCACACCTCCTGCAACAGCGTCTCGCGCGACACCGGCATCTGACCGGCCCGGTAGAGGAAGCGGAGAATCGCGGTTTCCTTCTCGGTCAGCCGCACCTTCTTGGCATTTGCGCCGGTGAGCATCTTGGAGCCTGGGCGGAAACTGTAAGGCCCGACCGAAAACACCGCGTCTTCGCTGGCCTCGTGCTGTCGAAGCTGCGCGCGAATTCGCGCCAGCAGCACGGCAAATCGGAATGGTTTTGCCACATAGTCATTGGCGCCGGATTCGAGACCCAAAATCGTATCCGAATCGGTGTCATGGCCGGTGAGCATGATGATCGGCGCCTTGAAGCCGCCTTTACGCAACGACCGCACCACCTCACGTCCGTCGGTATCGGGCAGGCCGACGTCCATCAGTACAAGATCGGGCGAATGGGTTTTGGCGGCGCTGGCGCCCTTGGCGCCGGTATCGACAGCAGAGGCCTCGAATTCCTCATGCAGCGACAGTTGCTCGACCAGTGTGTCGCGGAGGTCGGTATCGTCGTCCACGATCAGGATTTTGCGAGCGTTGGCCATTTTGCGTGCAATCCTTTTAACGGCGGGAACAGGCTGCGGGGATGCCCATTAGGCGCATCTCCAGCCAAATCCAAATCCTGTCAGTCGTGGTTCGTATGGACGTATGAACTTGTTACCGATTCACAAGCCAGAATGGACTGTACTCCAGAATTGGCG
>JAFEFK010000788.1 GCA_018240625.1 Pseudomonadota bacterium | reverse complement strand
CATCGATCTGCCTCGAATGGCCGGTTGCGCCCTTCTGGTTCTCGGCGTGGTGCTGATCCGGGCCTGAATCTCAGGCGGCCAGCATCTTGTTCACTTCGCTGACCAATTCCCGCAAATGCACCGGTTTGGAGAGCACCTTGGCGTTCTTGGGCGCTTCCGAATCGGAGTTGAGCGCCACCGCCGCGAAGCCGGTGATGAACATGATCTTGATGTCGGGATCGAGTTCCGACGCGCGGCGCGCCAGCTCGATACCGTCCATTTCCGGCATCACGATATCCGTTAGAAGCATTTCAAACGGCTCCTCGCGCAACCTCTGATAGGCTGACATCCCGTTATCGAACGAGGAAACCTGAAAACCGGCGTTTTCCAGCGCCTTGACCAGGAAACGGCGCATGTCGTTGTCGTCTTCGGCGAGGAGGATTTTGTGCATGCTATCGGCCGTTGAACCCGGAGTATGAGGACCAGTCCATTCACTAAGCCTGATGGACGGTAAATTTGGGGTGAAGGCGAACTTTGACTTGGCAGAATGTCCGCGATTATCGACAATGCAAACTCATAAAATGTCTGGCTGACCGACTTTCGGCAGGAGGCGGCGCAATTTCAGGGACGACGCCCGGCAATGACCCAGTTTGACGGCGACCAGTCGCCCCCGTTCGAGATTTTTGAGCCGGCGACATGGCGGGCTCCCATTATCTTCAATTCCCCGCATTCGGGATCGATCTACCCGGAGCAATTTCTGGCCGCGTCGCGCATCGATCTTGCCGCGCTGCGCCGGTCCGAAGATTCGTTCATGGATGAACTGATCGGCGGTGTCGCCGATGCCGGCTTTCCGGTGGTCCGGGTCAACTTCCCCCGCTCCTATGTCGATGTGAATCGCGAACCCTACGAACTCGACCCGCGGATGTTTACCGGACGGCTGCCGAGCTTCGCCAATACGCGATCGATGCGCGTCGCCGGCGGCCTCGGCACCATCCCGCGCGTGGTCGGCGACGGCCAGGAGATCTATCGCGAGCGTCTCAGCGTCGACGAGGCGCTCGGCCGGATCGAGTTGCTTTACAAGCCCTACCATCGCGCGCTGCGCCGTTTGATCCATAGGGCACAGCAGACCTCCGGGACGGTCATCGTGGTGGACTGTCACTCGATGCCATCGATCGGTATCTCGCGCGACGAACCCCGGCGCCCGGACATCGTGATCGGCGACCGTTACGGCACCAGTTGCGCGCCGCTGCTTCCCGATGTGATCGAGGATGTGATGGCCGGTCTCGGCTACTCGGTCGGCCGCAACAAGCCCTATGCGGGCGGCTTTATCACCGAACACTATGGCAGCCCGGCCAGCGGACTACACACCGTCCAGCTCGAACTCAACCGCGCTGTTTACATGGACGAGCGGCGACGTGAGCGCGGCCCACGCTTCCAACAGGTCGCCGCTGATTTCAGGGCGCTCGCCGATGCGCTGGCGGACATTCCGCTCGGCGATCTCGGATCGTTTCAGGCTGCGGCCGAATAGACGATCCGCTCCCGCAAATCCCGCAAGAAAAAAGGGCCGCTTGAATGAACAAGCGGCCCAAGTCTAGGGAGGAAACGCCCAAGGAGGGCAGCGATAGCGCAAGGCGCTACCGCACCGCAACAATATGCGGCCGCGCTGCACAAAGCGCAAGGGGTTTTAAGGGTTTTTCCATGCATTTTTGCATATCTGGCTGCCTTGGCATGCCACGATGCATGACATTTTATCCCAATATATCAAAGCTCTAAGATGCGGCTTCGAATTGCGGGCCAGATCGACCGTTTAATCGCAGACGCATAACGCTTGCGGTTTCATTTTCACGGTCATCGGTATGGAGCTACGCCACGCGTTCGGACGCAGATGAGTCGAAAGCGGGATAACTGCGAGGCTGCTGGATCGCGGACGGTGCGGATTCCGATACGGACATGTATAGGATCGCATAGAATGTTGGGCGGCCTGTATGCCGCCCGTGAGGGGCAGCCGTGACGGTCATCGATTTCACCGCCTTTATTGGCCGCCTCGCGACCACCTCCGGCGAAACCATACTGCCCTTTTTCAGAACGTCCCTTCTCGGCATTGAAAACAAGGCTGGCGAGAGCAATTTCGATCCGGTCACCGAAGCCGACCGGGCTGGCGAAGCGGTGATGCGCCGGCTGATCAAGGCGAGCTTTCCGCAGCACGGTATCGTCGGAGAGGAATTCGGCAGCGAACGCGAAGACGCCGAATATGTCTGGGTGCTGGACCCCATCGACGGCACCAAGTCTTTCATCGCGGGCTTTCCGATCTGGGGCACGCTGATCGCGCTCCTGCATCGCGGCATGCCCGTTTACGGCATGATGCATCAACCCTACATCGGCGAGCGCTTTAGCGGCGACAACGGATCGGCGCGCTTTCGCGGACCATCCGGCGAACGGAAACTCGCTGTGCGGCGTTGCGCATCATTGAAAGAGGCGACGTCGTTCACCACCAGCCCCCTTCTGATGAACGAGGCGGATCGCGCCGCGTTCAGCAAGGTCGAGGCGGAGGTGCGGCTGACGCGTTATGGCGGCGATTGCTATTCCTATTGCATGCTCGCCGGCGGCCACCTCGATCTCGTCATCGAGACCGAACTGAAGCCTTACGACATCGCGGCGCTGATCCCGATCATCACCGGCGCAGGCGGCATCATTACGACCTGGGACGGCAAGCCCGCGCAGAGCGGCGGCCGCATCATCGCCGCCGGCGATCCGCGCGTGCATGAGGCCGCGCTGAAGATCCTCAACGGCTGACTCCCTTCATTCCCGCGCAAGCGGGAATCCAGATCAGTGGGTTGTAAGCCTTCGGATGTGGCACTGGATCCCCGCCCTCAGTGCGCAATTGCGCACCAGGCGGGGACGAACGACTTCTATTTATAAGCGGCCTCGGATCAACGCTGCGCGGCCCTGCGCAAATGATCGGCCAGCAGGCGCGCGGGACGCGGGAGCGTCTTGAGGCTGCGGTAGCAGATGACGAGTTGACGATTTGCCCACGTATCGCGGAGCCTGACGATTCCAATCGGCGTGGCGCGAGCGCACCGCCGCGCGGCGACTTCAGACATCACAGCGATACCGACGCCCGCCGCCACCATCTGACACATCGCATCGAAATCGCGCAGCCTGGCCCGAAAGCGCAGGCGTGCGCCGATCCGCGCGGCATATTTTCCGACATGGCTCTGCAGCGCCGTTGAGTTGGTCAGTCCGATGAAATCGCGATCGACGATCTCGCGAAAATCGATCAACCGGCGACCGGAGAAATCGCTGCGCTGCGGGGTGACGACGACCAGCCGGTCGGTGCTGAACGAGAACCGCTCGATGGCGTCAGGCAGCGTGTGCTCGGCGGCAAAGCCGAGGTCGGCAATGCCGCTGGCGATCGCCTGCGCGATATCGGCGCTTTCGCGTTCCTCGACGTCGAGATTGATATGCGGATGCTCGCGGAGAAAGGCAGCCAGCGCTTTCGGCAGATGCTCCGACAGCCCGACGGTGTTCGCCAGCATATGAACACTGGCCTTGGCGCCGCTCGCATAGGCTGCGAGGTCGCCGCGCATGATCTCGACATCCCCGAGCACGATGCGGGCGTGGCCGAGCAGGCTTTCCCCCGCCGCGGTCGGCACCACCCCGCGCCGGCCTCGCGTGAGCAGAACGACACCGAGCGCCTCCTCAAGGCCCTTGATCCGCGCACTCGCCGACGCGAGAGCGAGATTGGAACGGGCCGCGCCATGGGTGATGCTGCGGGAATCCGCGATCGCGACGAACAACTGAAGGTCGACCAGATCGAACCGCATGGCTGTGTTCCAAACGCCCGGCTTTCAGATCGATGATTAGCCTTCGGCATAAACGAAGGCTTACTCCGTAACCTCCAGATTGTGCCATCCGCAGCAATCGGTCAATGTGCCCGTTATGTCCTCGCTCCTCACATCGTCATCCATGTCCGTCACCATGATGATCATCACGGCGGCGGTGTTTACGCTGGCCGGTTTCGTCAAGGGCGTGATCGGGCTAGGCCTGCCGACGGTGTCCGTGGGCCTGCTGGCGGTGGCAATGCCTCCGGCCCATGCGCTCGCCATCGTCATCGTGCCGGCCATCATCACCAACATCTGGCAGACCTTCGCCGGACCCTATCTGCGCGATATCGTCCGAAGGCTCTGGCCGCTGATGCTCGGCACCGTGATCGGCATTCTCTCCGGCGCCGGGCTGATGACCGGCCCCTATGCGCGCTTCGGGACCATCATCCTCGGCGTGCTGCTGGTGGTCTACGGTATTGTCGGCCTGCGCAAGATCCGCTTCGCGGTCGCCCGCGCTCACGAGAAATGGGTCGGCGGGATCGTCGGTCTGTTGACGGGTGTCGTATCCGCGGCGACTGGCGTTCAGGTCATCCCGTCGATGCCGTTCATGCAGGCGATCGGCATGGAGAAAGACGAACTGGTGCAGGCGCTCGGTGTGTTCTTCACCACGGCGACCTTTGCGCTGGCCTTTAATCTGACCAGTGGCGGACTGATGGATGCCTCGACCGTCATACCGGGCGTGATCGCGATGGCCGGATCGTTTACCGGCATGGCGCTCGGCCAGACCGTTCGGTCGCGGATGGACGCCGACACGTTCCGCCGCTGGTTTCTGATCTCGATGATGCTGCTCGGCATCTATCTCGCCGGTGTCGCGATCGAGAAGATGCTGGCCTAGAGCAACTCAGTGCGCCTCGAGCATCGCGATGCGAACGCCGAGAGTGATGAACAATCCGCCGAGCACGCGGTTGATCCACATCAGCGCGTTGGACGATCGGCGGATGCGGCGTGCGGCCCTGGCAGCGAACGCGGCAAGACCGAGGCACCACAGCGTACCGTTGAACACGAAGATAAATCCGAGCACGCCGAACGCGAGCGCCTTGTGCGCGGCGTCTGCGGTCACGAACTGCGGCAGGAAAGCCAGAAAGAACAACGCGACTTTCGGATTGAGCGCGTTGGTCATGACGCCCTGCCAGAACACCTTGCGCAACGGAATTTCGCTTGCGTCGCTCGTTCCTTGGGCGATCATCTGCGGGCGTGAAATCAGCATCCGCGCCCCTGCGTAAAGCAGATACGCTGCGCCTGCGATCTTGACGACGGTGAAAGCCACGGACGACGCCGACAGCAGCGCCGATAATCCGATCGCAGCCGCCGTCACATGCACGAGACAGCCGCAGCCGATCCCGAGCGCGGCGACGGCACCGCCCCGCCAGCCCAGTTGAACGCTGCGGCCAAGGATATAGGCTGTGTCAGGCCCCGGCGTGATGTTGAGCAGCAGTCCTGAGAGGATAAACAGCCAGAGATCATGAATGCCGAGCATGGTTTGGCTTTTCCTTTTCGTCGTCCCCGCGCACGCGGGGACCCATACTCCGTGACGCGCGTGTGTTTAGCCGATAGCGCCAAACATATCTTGGCGGAGACTCCCCCTTTCCCTTTGAGTCGAGGGGTTATGGGTCCCCGCGTTCGCGGGGACGACGCCTTTCTGGTGTGCGACCATAAACTAAAACAACGGCGTTCCCGGCACGAAGGCGTCGAACGCGGCCCAGAACTGGGCGCGGTAGCGATCCTGTTCCTGCAGGATCTCATGCTTCGATCCGGCGATGACGAGATGCGAGCCGCCGCGCAGGTGATATGCGAACTCCTCGATGGCGGCGGTTGAGACAATGGTATCGTGGCTGGCCGCGATCATCAGCAACGGCTGGCGGATTTGCGACGGATAGTTCACGGCGCGGAAATCGCGCATCGCGCGGAAGGCCGTGTCGGCCCATGCCACCGTCGGCGACGCCAGCCCCAGCGTCGGGTCTTCTTCCAGGATCGCGGCGTTGCGGGCGAACCGCACCGGATCCGAGGTGAAGGGATTGTTGACAAAGGATGTCGCGCCGGTGATATCGCCGCCACCACCGGGCACATAACTTGCGCCCATCCCGATCAGCCGCATCGTGCGCAGCAGCGCGCGCGCCGGAAACGAGGTGCGGCGGCCAGGCAGATCGATCATCGGCGCCGACAGCACGATGCGGTCGAACCAGCGTTTGCCGGAATGCGCCACGCGCAGCAGGATCGCGCCGCCCATCGAATGCGCCAGAGCAAAGTACGGCGGCGGACAATCCGGCATCACGATCTGCTCGACGAACGCCTTAACGTCGATCTCGTAATCGGAGAAATGGCGCACATAACCCTTTCGCCCGTCACGCAACTGGTGCTGCGAATGTCCCTGTCCGCGCCAGTCGATCATTGCCACCGCGAAACCACGGTCGCGCAGATCGCGCACGGTCTCGAAATATTTTTCGATCTGCTCGCTACGTCCCGTGAAGACGCAGACCGTTCCCTTGCGTCCCGGCGGCGGGGCCCAGCGGGCGAAACGCAGGTCGATGCCGTCCGCGGTCTTGATGGTGCCGCTGACATAGTCTTCCGGAGCGGGATTGGCGGGAATCGAGACAAGCGTCATGACTGGACCGTGGGTGCAAAGCCCGTGAAAACAAGGGCGGAAATATCAAAAAGCGGGCACAAAACCGGAGCGCCCCGCCCCCTTGAACGCGTTTGGAGTCCTCCCATATCACCTCTGTGCAGGCCGCTACCAGTGCTCCCGAACCGGATCATCAGGCTGCACACAGACGAAAGCCCGGCCCGATTGGCGGGCGGGTTATTTAAATGTCGCTCAATGGAGGACTACCCTATGCGTACTTTCGACCTCACCCCGTTTTATCGCTCCACCGTCGGTTTCGATCGCCTCTTCAACCTGCTTGATCAGGCCAATGGCGATGCGCCGGGCTATCCGCCCTACAATATCGAGCGCACCGGCGAAAACGACTATCGCATCTCCGTCGCCGTCTCCGGCTTCGCACAGAATGAGCTCTCCATCGTCGCGAAAGAAAACACGTTGACGATCAAGGGCGAGAAGGCCGCCAACCAGAACAACACCGAGAAGGCCGAGGTGCTCTATCGCGGCATCGCGGCGCGCGCCTTCGAGCGTGTGTTCCAGCTCGCCGACTTCGTGCAGGTAAAGAACGCCTCGCTCGAGAACGGTCTGCTTCACGTCGATCTCGTCCGCGAGATTCCGGAAGCCAAGAAGCCCCGCAACATTCCGATCGCGGGCAGCACGCCCTCAACGCCCGTCATTGAGGGCCAAAGCGAGAAGGCCGCCGCCTGATCGCGCGACCTGAACCTCTCGACCTCCAAACATAGCAAAGCGCCCCGGTGCCTCGGGGCGCTTTTTCCTCGGCGATGTCAGGCATTCACACCGGACCGCGAGCGAGGACTTTTGCGATTTCGGTCGCAAGCTGTGCTTGCTGATAAGGTTTCGCGAGCCGCGGCAAATCGATCTCGGAGTGCGAGGGAAGCTCGGCATAGCCCGTTGCCAGCAGGATCGGCAGGTCGGGACGCAGTGCCCGCGCAGCGCTCGCGAGCTGCGCGCCCGTCATCCGCGGCATCGAATAATCCGTGATCATCAGATCGAACGTCTGGCCGTCCCTCAGCAGTTGTAGCGCGCTGTCGCCTGAATTGACCTCGACGACTTCGTGACCGAGATCTTCCAGCATGTCGACCGTGCTCATTGCGATCAGCATGTCGTCGTCGACGACGAGGATTTTGATCTGCTCCGTCGCAGGCAACGCAGCCGGTTCGGCCTGCGCTGGTGGCGGCTGGATGTGATGGGTGGTGTTTGCCGGCAACCACAAGTCGGCCTGCGTGCCAACGCCGACTTCACTCGATAGCCGCAGAGCCCCCTTCAATTGCGTCGCCAGTCCGTCGATCATTGACAAGCCAAGACCGGTGCCCTTGCCGAGCTCCTTGGTGGAGAAAAACGGTTCCGTCGCTTTGCCCAATGTTTCGGCGTCCATTCCCTGCCCGGTATCGCATACGGACAGCCGGATATAGGTGCCGGGAGCGAGATCCTCGTCGGCCGTGATATCCACCACCGCCGTCGAAATGGTCAGCGTTCCGCCGTTCGGCATCGCATCGCGGGCGTTCACCACGAGATTCAGCACGGCAAGCTCGATCTGATTGGTATCGACCATGACCGGCGGTAGCTGTTCCGGAACGTCGAACTTCAATTCGACCTTTGGACCGGTGGACTGCTCGATAAGGTTGGTCATGCCTCGCAGCAGATCGGACAGACTACGCGCTTCGACCGTCAACTCTTGCCGCCGCGCGAATGCCAAGAGGCGCTGGGTCAGCGTTGCGCCGCGCTGGGCACCCTGCATCGCGCCATCGATGAGACGCCGGGTCTTGCCGTCGTCGGGCGCATGGCGGCGCAGCAGGTCGAGATTGCCGATCACAGCCATCAGAAGATTGTTGAAGTCGTGTGCCACGCCGCCCGTGAGCTGGCCGATCATTTCCATCTTCTGGGCTTGACGCAAAAGCCCTTCGGCCTTCTCGCGCTGCGCGATCTCATCCAGCACAATCCTGTGGGTGCGTTCGAGTTCGGCCGTGCGTTCGGCGACGCGCGCCTCCAGCGTCTCGTTGGCGCGGCGCAGGCGTTCCTCCCCTTCGTGGAGGTCCGCGATCAGCGCCCGTGCATCGAACTGGCGGCGGCGCCCGTTGAGCGCGGTGCGGGCGACGCTGACGAAGGTCGTGGGATGGAAAGGCCGTTCCACGAAGGTCACATTGCGCAGCATTTCCGACAGACGCGCCGCGGCCGGATTTCGTTCCGGCCCGCCGCCGCGCCGGGTGAGAACGATGAAGGGCAGGTCCGACCATGCCGGCTGGTTCGCGATCCAGGCAGCGATACCGCGCATGTCGCCGGAACGGAGCGTCTCGTCCGTCAGCAAAGCGAACCAGGTATCGTTGCTCAAGGATTTTTCGAACTCGATGAGATCAAGCGCTTTGACCGCGGACACCCCCACCTCTTTCAGCAGACCGGCCGCAATCTCCGCATCACGACCACGCGGCGTGTGGATCAGGACATACTGCGAGCCCCGGTCAGCGGCCATCGTCGAACTTGCTTGGCTGCTGCGGCGCCGCATCGCCCACAAAGTTCGGCACGCCTCTAAGCACGCCCTGGAATTGAGTCAGCGGCTCGCCAATCGTGAGCCCGGTTTTCCCAATGCGGAATTCGCGTATCGTGTCCTCGTGAAATCCCGTTCGCTTCTTGATGACCGACACCGCGCGCCGGATTTTTCCAAGCGCTTCGAAATAACGGAGCAACACCACGGTATCGGCGAGATACGTGACATCGACCGGGCTCTTCATGTCGCCGACCAAACCGTGCTGTGCAACGGTCAGGAATGTGGTTGCGCCCTGGCGATTGAGATATTGCAGCAGTTCGTGGATGTGCACGATCAGCGCGTTTTCCTCGGGCATCGACGCCTGATATCCGTTCAGACTGTCGATCACGACGGTCTTGGCTTGCGCCTCATCCACCCGCTTGCGCACGCGGTGCGCGAATTCGCCCGGAGACAACTCCGCAGCGTCCACCTGCTCGATCAGGAGCCGCCCCTCATCGCGTAACTTCTCGAATTCGAGCCCCATCGCGCGCGTGCGGTCGAACAACAGGCCAAGCTCCTCGTCGAACGCAAACAGCGCCGCTTTCTCGCCGCGGTGGATGGCCGCCTGAATGAACTGAAAAGCGAACAGGCTCTTGCCGGTGCCGGCCGGACCGATCAGCAACGTGCTCGATCCCTGCTCGATGCCGCCGCCGAGCAGCGCATCGAGTTGCGGAATGTCGCTCGTCATCCGGCCGCGGACGAATTCGGTGCGGTGTTCGGCCGACACCAGCCGCGGAAATACCTGAACTCCGCCCTTCGTGATCGTCATGTCGTGATATCCGCCGCGGAAGGCTTTGCCGCGATATTTGACGACCCGCATCCGCCGGCGTTCCGCGCCATAGTCCGGCGCCAGTTCCTGCAGATTGATCACACCGTGGACGATGCTGTGGACGGTCTTGTCCGAAGTTTCCAGGGTCATATCGTCGAGCAGCAGCACGGTGGCGCGGTGCCGCGCAAAATAGTGCTTCAGGGCCAGGAGCTGGCGGCGATAACGCAGCGAACTCTGCGCCAGAAGACGGATTTCGGAGAGACTGTCGAGCACGACTCGCTTGGGTTTGACCCGCTCGAACGCCTCAAAGATCAT
>JAFEFK010000787.1 GCA_018240625.1 Pseudomonadota bacterium | reverse complement strand
ATTCGTTCATCGTCTTGTTCCGCAAATCGTTGTCGATCTGGTTGGTCCTCGCGGCCGGATTGATCGCCGCAATCGCTTCTCCGCGAACGGCTCATGCAACCGAAGCACATCTGCTGATCGAGGCCGATACGGGGAAGGTGCTGGAGGCCGAGAACGCGACCTATCCCTGGTATCCGGCATCGCTCACCAAGCTGATGACGGCTTACGTCACGCTGACGGCAGTCAAACAGGGGCGCATCACGCTCGACACGCTGTTCACGGTGTCGCCGACCGCCGCCGCGCAGTCGCCCTCAAAGATGGGCTTCCGGCCGGGCACGCAGGTGACCGTCGATAATGCGCTGAAGATGATGCTGGTGAAATCGGCCAACGACATGGCCTACGTGCTCGCCGAAGGTGTCGGCGGCGGCTCGCTCGATACCTTTCTCGCCGAGATGAACGCGACAGCGCAGCGGCTCGGCATGACGCAAACAAGCTACGTCAATCCCAACGGCCTTCCCGCCGACGGCCAGATCACCTCGGCGCGCGACCTCGCCATTCTCGCACGCGCGATCATTCATGACCTGCCCGAATACGAATATTACGTGCATATCCCTTCGATCCGCTACGGCCGCAGGGTGACGCACAACTTCAACAAGCTGATCGGCCGATTCCCCGGCGCGGACGGGTTCAAAACCGGGTTCATCTGTGCATCCGGCTACAATCTCGTCGGCTCGGCGACGCGCAACGGCAAACGGCTGATCGCGGTCGTGCTCGGCACATCGTCGGGCACGATGCGCGCTGTGAGAGCCGCGCAGATGCTCGAACGCGGCTTCGCCAACAACAATCTGTCATGGCTACGGCCGGCTCTCGGCACGGTCGACAAGCTGGCGCCGATCGCAGCCGCGCCTCCGGATTTGCACGACGAAATGTGCGGACCGAAGCGCAAGCGGCCCGCGAGCGACGAAGACGAGGATTCGGTCGCCAGCAATTCGTCCGGCAACGGCGAAACCACGATGTCGTTTTTCGCTGCCGGCTTGCAGCCCCCGACGCTGCGGCCGGCGGATATGATCGCGGCAGCCCCTGCCGCCTCGGATCCCGTTGTGGTCTATACCGGCCCGACGCGAACCGGAGCCGCCATTGCCGCGGCGGCGGAGGCCGATGCCGCGCGGGATGCTCCGCGAAAAGGCAAACATGCGAAACTCGCCGGCAGGAAGCGTGGCGGCGCGGCGGCGCCGAAAGCCGAAACCAGCACTGACGCGAAGGGCAAGCAGCGCGTTTCGGTGACGATCGATACCAACGCCGCCATCAAGCCAGCCGCAGGCGCCAAGAACAAAGGCGTGAAGGAGACCGGCGTCAAACGGGCTGACGCCAAGCCAGCTT